>NZ_LGQU01000107.1:0-12293 GCF_003115935.1 Azospirillum sp. TSH20 | reverse complement strand
CCGGCGCCCTCGGCGTCCCCGTCTGGGTGCTCGTTCCCTTCGCCCCCGACTGGCGCTGGATGCTCGACCGCGACGACACCCCCTGGTATCCGACCATGCGCCTGTTCCGGCAGGACCGGCCCGGCTCCTGGGACACCGCCATGGACCGGCTGGAGCGCGCCCTGCGCGAGCGCGCTGCGGGATAAGGATCAGAGGGGGGCGTAGGGGCCGTCGCGGTGGACCATCACCAGATCGACCTGCCACATCCGCTCGTCTTCGGGGCGGTACAGGGGATCGACGATGTCCCAGACCTGGAAGCCGTAAGGCGCCATGGCGTCGATGATGCGAGGCAGCCGCGCGTCCTCGCCCACCACCGTCGCCTCGACCACGAAGACGCTGGCCGGTTCCATCAGAGTGGCGGCGCCGGCCAGCACCTCCAGCTCCAGACCGTCGACATCGATCTTGACCAGCAGGGGCCGGGCATAGCCACGCCCGGCGCACAGCCCATCAAGCGAGACGGTCGGCACCTCGCGCAGGCTGCGCAGCGCATGGTCCGGCTCCACCCGATGGTCCGCCGCGACGACGGAGGAATAGAGCCGGTCGTCGGACACCGCCAGCCGGCTGGTGCCGTCCTGCCGCGCGACAGCGGCGATGTGGTATTCGGCGCTGCGCAGCTCCGCGCACAGCCGTTGCAGCGCCGGTTCGTTCTCCACCACCGGCTCGATCAGCACATGGTGGGCGTCGGGAAAGACCTCATAGAGCGGTGGGGTGCCGGTTTGGGCTCCGACATCGATCACCGTCGCGGGGCGGAAGCCCCGGCCACGCAGCAGGGCCAGCGTCTTGTGCTTGCTCTGGCGGACCATCGTCCTCTGGGACCGGATCAGTCCCAACAGCGTCGCCGCCATCGGGTGGCCCGGGCTGGCGCGCAGGATGACTTGGTAGAACTCCGCCGCCCGCTCCAGGTCGCCGGACAGATGGACGTCGAAGGCGATCTTCAGGCCGTCGGCGATGCTCACGGTTCCACGCTCCCGGCCACTGCTCCCACGCCGTCGCTCCGACGGTGCACATATAAAAGTGCCACGCCGGAGCGACCGGCGTGGCACAGTTTCGGCTGGAACCCTTTCCCGGGTCCATACAAACATTTGATGGTATTGCGCGAGCTGTTCAAGCGCGTTCTCCCCGAACGGCCATGTTTCGGCTTGGCACCGCCTTAATATTTCCGCAGGACGGTTGCAGACCCGCATTTGGGGCATCGGCCATCCCCCGGCATGCAGCATCCGGGACCGGCAAACCGCGACTCGGAAGGAACGAGGCAGGGATCACCGGCGGCTTGTCAGGAACAGGGTGTCATGGGATGAAACCGGCCCCAGCCTGCGAGGACGATCCCGATGCCCCCCGTCCCACCCCCCACCGCGCCCAACATTGCCGCATTCGCCGATCTGCAGGCGGCCCACGACGCCGAACGGACGGGCGGGCACGAGGCCGTCATGGCGCTCTACCGCCGGGTTCTGGAGCGTGGCGGCGATGCCGAAGCGGCGGCGGCGCATGATGCGCTCGCCAGGATTCTGGTCGGCCACGACATGGCGGAGGCGGCCGGCCATGCGCTCGCCTCCTGGCGGCTGACGCCCGCCGACCCGACCCGGCGCTCCAACCTGTGGCAGCTGCTGACCCATCTGGGCGAAGCCGGCGACGTCGCCCGCTTCCAGGGCCGCGACGACTGCGTCGGGCTGGTGGGGCTGGGCAATGCGCTGCGCCGCGACGGCCAGGGATTGCGCGCCGAGCGCGCCTACCGCCGGGCATTGGATCTCCATCCCGAGGTGTCCTTCACGCTGAGCCGGCTGGCCTGCCTGTGCGCGGAGCAACACCGGCTGGAGGAGGCCGACGCCCTGTTCCTCCAGGCGGCGGATCGCCATGGCGGACGCGATGCCGTCACCCGCACCGCCCCAGCCTTCCTTGCCTCCCTGCGCGAGGGGCAGCATGCCGCCGGCATCCGCGCCACGCTTGCCGAAGGAAGGGCAAGCGCCGACCGGCCGCTGGTGGTCTACGCATCCTGCGACGCGGTCTATGCCCGCAAGTTCCTGCCGACCATGGTGCGGTCGATCGTCGAGGACAGCGGCCTGGACTGCGCCATCGCCCTGCACCTGATCAACCCGGACGCGGAGGCCGAGGCGACGGTGGCGTCCCTGGCCGCCGCCCATGGCGCCGGGCGCTTCATCGTCCTGCGCGAGACCATCGACCTGACGCCACTGGGTGCTGACGCCAAGACCTATTACGCCTGCAGCCGCTTCCTGGTGCTGCCCGACCTGCTGGCCCGCTGGCAGCGGCCGGTGCTGATGCTGGACGTCGATTTGCTGGCGATCCGCGACCTGAACCCGCTGCTGGCGACCTCCGCCCGGTCGGATTTGGGCATGATGAGCCATGCGCTGAAGCGGCTGGACATCTGGAGCCTGCTCTACGCCGACGTGCTGCACATCCGGCCAACCGCCGGGGCGCTGCGCTTCCTCGACCTGACCCGGCGCTACATCCGCCATTTCCTGGACCGCGGCATGCCGGTCTGGTTCCTCGACCAGGCCGCGCTCGCCGCCGTTCATCTGGCCGGCTTCACGGCGGAGGCGGCGCCGCGCCTGACCGTCTATCCGGCCGACATCCACAGCAGCACGGTGATGGTCGACGGCGAGGGACACTACTGGACCGACGACAGCGCTTATTTCTATTCGGTCCGCGCCACCGGCGGCGGCCAGCATGCGGTGCACCGGCTGAAGCGCCGGGCCGGCACCACCGCCGACGTCAAGCAGGGGTGAAGCAGGGCTGGCCTTACCGGATCCAGCCCATGGACCGGAAGCGGTCGAGGTTGTCGCGCACCAGCCGGGGATGGCGGTCGACCGGCACGATCTCGTACTCCTCGCGGGCACCGGGCGCGCCTTCGGGAATGGCGCTGCCGCCGTCGAGGAAGCTGGCGACCCCGGCCATGCTGCGCTCGCCGAAGGACTGCGCATGCTCCTGGTGGGCGTAGGCGTTCAGCTTGGCGGCGAAGCGCTTCAGATCGCCCATCCAGCTGAAATGCCAGCCGGCGTCGCGGATGAGATGGCCGATGTCCTGCTTGGCGAGATAGCGAACGGCATTGGGGCCGGTCTGCCGGATGAAGCGGAACGGAGCAACCCCGGCGGCGCGCCAGTTGCGGGCGAAGCGGTAGTTCAGCCGGTAGAAGAACAGGTCGAGTTCGGTGGTGAAGACGGTGTCGAAGGCCGGTCCGCCGCCGCGCAGCCGTTCCACCACCTCGCGCCGCAGGATCTCGTCGACGTCGGAGACGATCACCATGTCCTCGTCGCGGCAGCCGTCCAGCCCGCGCAGGATGGCGTCGCGCTGGTAGGCTTCCCGCTGCCAGGAGAAGGTGCCGACCAACTCGTCCACCACCACGTAACGAACCTTGTCCATATAGGGCCGTAACCGCTCATGATGGTCGCCGAAGGTCAGCGCCTTGGGTTCGCCGGAATGGGTGTGGGCCGCCTCCACCACCACGAAGCGCTCGACCACGTCGTAGAGTTCGGCCATCCGGATTTCCAGGATCTCGGCCTCGTTGAAGAAGGTACAGCAGTCGAAGATCCGCCGGGATGCCGGTTCCGCCGGGACGGTCGGCGCCCCTTCGGCAAAGGGGTTGCCGGAAAGGGGAAGAACGGGGTTGCGGCCCAACGCCGCCGCATAGCCGACGAGCGCGCGCAGGCCGAGCAGGGTGGTCCAGCGTTGCGTGCGGGTCCAATTGTCGATGCCGGGCGCCTCCAGCAGACGCTCCATCGTTGCCGACAGGGTGTCGAAGGAGGCGCGCGCCGCCGCCTGCCCGGCCATGTCGTAGACATAGGCGTAGGCGAAGCTCTTCAGGCTCTCCAGCAGTTCCTCGATCACGAGATACTGCTGCGCCTGCGCCTTGCGTTCCAGCCCGACCGGGCTGTTCCACAGGTCGAAGCCCTGCCTGTGGGCCTCGAAGGCCTCGCGGTAGCGCTGCCGTTCCTGGAGCAGCGCTCCCAGCCAGTGCAGGGCGGCGGCCGCTGCCTGCCGGCGCACCTCCGCCCGGCCCGCGTCCCCCCAGCCTTCCGCGTGAAGCGCCATCGTCCGGCAGCGGGCCAGAGCCTCCGCCTGGCCGGGCGGGCACAGCCGGTCGAGCGCGCCCAGAAGAGGACCGGTGGTCAGCCCCCGAACCAGCCGATCGCCGAGGGCGCGGAGGCCCGCCTGCAGAGCGGTGTCGCGCAGTTGGCCGGCCTGTTCCGTCGCCGGGGCGAGCAGCAGTCCCCGGGCGATCGACAGGGCCGCCGCCGCCCCGTCGCCGTCGGTGCCGCGTTCGAGCTGTCCGGCGAGCAGAAGTGCCTGTGGGGTCGCCGGATCAAGGGCCAGCAGCAGACGGCAGGCACGCCGGGCATCGTCGTTGCGCCCGGCATTCGCATCCTCCGCGGCACGCCGAAGCATCATGGCGACCAGGGCGTCGCGGTTGGCGCAAAGCGGGTCGCGCGGCGCCCCATGGTCGGCGAGAAGGGCGAAGCACCAGGCCGCCAGCCCGAGCCGGCCGTCGCGGTAGGCCTCGTTCCCCTTCGCGAAGACGCCGGTCAGCACCGCCTTCGACAGGGCGGCCGCATCGGCGTTCGCCGGGTCGCGCTCCAGGATGCGCCGCAGCCCTTCGATGGCGTGCCACGCACGCCCCGCTTCGGCATCGGCACGGGCTTGGGAAAGACGGGGATCGGTCATGCGGTGGGTCCTGAAGAAGAAACGGGGGAAGGGACCGGGCAGCGACCGGACGGTGGCGGTGTCGGCGGACAGCACGCCGGCGACGCCCACGACAGTCGGGTGCCTATGCCATGATGACGCCGGAACTGGCAAGCGTGGGAGAGGTTGGTTGCCGGAGAGATCGGCCGCCGAAACCCAGGCACCATGAGAACTCATAGTGTCATGATTTCATGCTTCTTCTTCATGACGTGAAACCACTTCCCTCTTTCCTGATCTTGCGTGTAAATCCGCACAGCTCCCGCTCGGGACAGCATTTCCCATCCCCTGCTACCGGGAACCACCGCATGGCTCGGATCATCAGTTTCGCCTCCACCAAGGGCGGCGTCGGCAAGACCAGTCTGGTCATGGCGCTCACCTCCGAACTGCGCCGGCGCGAGGCGAGCGTGCTGCTGCTCGATTGCGATCCCAATCGGCATCTGGCCGAATGGGCGCGGCGGCGCAACGATGCCGGCGTGCGGGTGCTGGACGAGATCACGGAGTCGAACGTCCGCCAGACGGTGCAGGAGCATGCGCCCGGCTTCGACTACACGCTGATCGACCTTGCCGGCTTCGGCAACCTGACCATGCTCTACGCCTTCTCGGTCAGCGACGGCGTGCTGATCCCGACCCAGCAGTCCTTCATGGACGTGAAGGAGACGGTGCGCACCTTCAAGGTGGTGGCGGATTCTGTCGGCGTGCTGAAGCACACCCCGGCCTCCAGCGTGGTGATTGTCCGCACCCAGGCGGCCATCGAATCCCGCGTCGACCGCCACGCCCGCGGCTTGCTGGACGAACACGGTGTCCCCGCCTTCCGCACCGAACTGATCGAGCGCTCGCTCCTGAAAGAGATGACCTACACCGGCCACGGCCCGGGCGAGGTCAACCCTGACAGCAACGCCGATCTGAATGTCCGCGCCCTGACCGACGAGTTCGTCGCCTTCCTGGAGGCATCTCCGGCCAACCCGCTGATCCCACGGGGGTGAGGCAGGCCGGGAGGCTCACCGTCGGACATCATGAAGATAAAAATCAGATTATGTTATCACCTCATGATTTTATGAAATGACTTCAGATTGCCCGAGCTGCCGGCAGACGCTGACCGGATGCGGCAAACGCCCTGTTACGTCGGGGGATCACCTCCAGCGGCCGAACGCCGCGCTCCCACCGGGCCACGATCGATGCCGGGGATATTCGGCACTTCCGCAGCCAGGAACTCCACCAGCACCCTGACCCGGGCAATGTCCGCCCGCTCCGGCACAATGAGCATGTTGAGAGGCATGGGCGGCGGCGCATAGTCCGGCAGGACCGGTTCGAGCCGCCCTTGGGAGAGCAGGTCGTCGACCAGCCAAAGATGCGTCGGGCCGATGCCACGGCCGGCAAGATAGGCCTCCCGCGCGGCAAGACCGTGATCGACCCGAAGCCTTCCATCGAAAGGAACGGCATGGGTTTCGCCGTCCGGCCCCTCCAGCGTGAGCACGTCGCTTCCGGCGACGTTCGACATCCGGATGCCTTCGAGGCCGGCCAGATCCCCGGGCGTCACCGGCCGTCCATGCCGCGCCAGATAGTCGGGCGAGCCGACGAGGATGCGCCTGCTCATACCGAGAGCCCGCAACCTCATGGAACTGTCGGCAAGCGGTCCGAGACGAACGGCAATGTCCACGCCTTCGCGCACCAGGTCGATCCGTTCGTCCGTCAGGCTGAGATCGACGGTGACCCGGGGATGGCGGTCCTGAAAAGCGAAGATCAGCCGACTGATGTACCGGACACCGAGCGCCGCCGTGCAGGATATGCGAACCGTGCCCACCGATGCGCCACGTGCGCTGCGCGCTTCGTCGCCGGCCTGTTCGACGAGGCGCAAAATCTGGATGGCATTGGCGTAGTAGCGGCGACCTTCCTCCGTCAGCATGACACGTCGCGTCGTGCGGCTGAGCAGCGCCACGCCCAAGGCCTCCTCAAGCTCGCGCAGATGCCGGGTGACACTCGACTGTCCGGTATTCGTCTCCCGCGCGACGGCCGAGAGGTTCCCCCGCTCCGCGACGCGGACGAAGGTGCGCATGCGGTCGAGCGTTACGTCCGATCTATCCATTTCCCGGCATTATCCTATCCATACCCCGCCTATACCGGAATAACAGGCTGGCGCCTAGCTTGGGAGAAAGCCATCCCCGACACGCAGGTCCCTGCTATGAACGTGCTCATCGTCTATGCCCATCCGGACCCCCGCTCGCTCAACGCTTCCCTGCGCGATGTCGCTGTCGGGGAACTGAAGGCGCAAGGTCATTCGGTCGAGTTGTCGGACCTCTACGCCATGGGCTGGAAGGCCCAGGTGGATCGTACCGACTTTCCCACACTCGATCCCGACACGCGCCTCAGGGTCGCCGCGGCATCCAGCGATGCTTTCGCGGCCGATGCGCTGACGGATGACGTGAAGGCTGAGCAGGAGAAGCTGCTGTGGGCTGACGCGCTGATCCTTCAATTTCCGCTCTGGTGGTTCTCCATGCCGGCGATTCTCAAAGGCTGGATCGATCGCGTCTATGCGTACGGCTTCGCCTATGGTGTCGGCGAGCACAGCGACCACCGCTGGGGCGACCGCTATGGAGAAGGCACGTTCAGCGGCAAGCGTGCCATGCTGATCGTCACGACAGGCGGCTGGGAACAGCATTACGCGCCGCGCGGCATCAATGGCCCGATCGACGATCTTCTGTTCCCAATCAACCACGGCATCCTGCACTATCCCGGCTACGATGTGCTGCCGTCCTTCGTCACCTACAGGGTGGACCGTCTCGACGAAGCCGGCTTCGAGCGGGCGGCCGAGACCTTGCGTGAGCGGATGCGGACGCTCGAAACCACCCAACCGATCCCGTTCCGCCGGCAGAATGGCGGCGATTATCTGATCCCCAGCCTTGAGCTTCGCCCCGGACGGGAAGCGGCCGGCGTTTCCGGCTTTTCCTTGCATCTGATGTGAGAGGGGTATCGAGAAAATGGGCTCAACCGCCCGCAATCTTGGCAAGCAGTCCAGGCGAAGCCCCTCTGCCGTGTTCAGCAGCGACGCCAAGGTCGGTGTGACGTGGAGGATCCGGATGAGGGTGCGCCGCCTTGCCGGCCGTCCTCCGGCGGCGTTGAAAAGGCGGATGGAACCCTCTAACCGCTCTCGGTCGATTGAAACCCGCTTCAGATCCTTGGCCACTGCGTGACATCCATGTCCCGCCACCTGCCGACATTCTTTGCAGGACCCGACCGCCCGTCCGGCGCAGGCCACCAGGGACCATCAGCGGCCCGGCGCCCGGTCGGGCAGGCACTGGGGCTGATTGGTATCAAAATATCATTTCATGATTTTTAGTCATGTAAATACAACAGAGTGGTAGATCATCAGATCATGACATTAAAGCAAGGCGGTCTTCCTCCGCCGATGCCCGTCGTCGCTTGACACATCAAGTCACAATTCAGGGAGGCGGCACCGGATCAATGAGCATCGTCATGTCATGATTTACGGAGAGTCCCGTCCTTTTGTTCGGACGTGGCTTCAATTGCGACAGACCCTTCGCACGCTCAATGCGCAAGCACTGCAGCGCTCTCATTTTGACGAAGGCCACCCTCTCAATATTTCATGATTTTTCTTCATGCCATTATTCCATGCCTGTGCTCTCGCTCCAATCCGGCATCGGTGATGCTTCCGTTCCGCATGAGTGGAGTGGGGCCAACTCCACTGCCGCACCGAATGCCATCCCTGCCATCCGCAGAAGGTGGCTCGGCCCACACCATTTCTCATTTTTCTATTTCATGTCTTTATTTAATGCCATTTACCCCCCCCTGTGTTTCCCGCGCCACGCCCCCCGGCTTTCCGTCATGGCGCAGGCCACGCCCGCCACATGTCGCGAAGACAGGACAGCAAGTCATGATATTGCTTCATGGCTTATCCAGCCGGCCCAAGCCGGTGCCGTCCTGACCGGAGTGCCCATGTCGACCGACAGCCCCGCCAAGCCCCCCCTGAAGCCTGCGGCCAAGCCGGCTCGTCCTCCCTTGGGCGGGATCGGGATCGGCGGACTGGGAGCGAATGATGTCGATCCGATCCGCCAATATGGATTGAGCAAGGGCTTCCTGCCGACCGAGACGGAACCGCCCGCGGCTCCCCAGAGCACCATCCCCCAACCCGCCACCCAGCCGGCACCGCAACCCCAGCTGGCACCGGTCCCCACCATCGTCCGTCCGGCGCCGACCCGGCCGTGGCAGGCGATGCTGCCGGATTATCTGGTGGAGGAGCTGCGCCAGGCCGCCGCACGCGAAGGCACCGCCCAGAAGGTGATCGTGCTGAAGGCCCTGCGGCAGGCCGGCTTCCGGATCGACGACATCGACCTGCAGGATCTGCGACGGCGCTGAGCCCGCCCCAAGAAGCGCACAAGCACGGCCGAAGGGACGGTTTGACTCTCCAGAAGGAGCCGTCTATGCCCTAGACCCGCGCTCTGCTCCTGCTCCAAACCGACTGCAGACCACCAGCGACGACGAGAGATGAAGGCAAACATCACCCAGGCCGCCCCGGCGCCATCCTCCCCGGCAGCCTCGCCCCTTCAGGCCTCGCACCGTCCGGCGCCGCCCGCTCAGGCGCCAGCCCAGGCCGCCTCCCACGGCCTCAGCATCGACATGCTGGAACGGATGCTGGAGCAGCAGCCCAACGACCCCAATGTGTGGAGCGCGCTGGGCGCCCTGCTGCGGCAGGCCGGCAAGCCGGAGGCGGCAATCGCCTGCCAGCGGCGCGCGCTGGAGATCGATCAGCGCCATGTCGGCGCCTGGACCAATCTCGGCAACGTGCTGGGTGATGTGGAACGCTATGACGAGGCCATCGCCGCACAGGAGCATGCGGTGGTGCTGTCGGGCGGGAGCGCCAACCTGCTGTCCAACCTGGTGGTGGCGCTGCGGCATGGTTGCCGCTTCGACCGCGCGCTGGAGGTCCTGGAGGCCGCCCTGGGTGCCCGGCCCGGCGACGCCGGCTTGCTGTGGGACCGCGCCCTGACGCTGCTGCAGGTCGGCCGCTATGCCGAAGGATTCCGCGATTACGACTCCCGCCTGTCGCTGCCCAGCTACCAGAACCGCATCGCCGACGGGCCGATGTGGGACGGCGGGCCGCTCAATGGCAAGACCATTCTGCTGACCACTGAACAGGGCTTCGGCGACGTGCTGCTGACCGCGCGCTATGTGCCGATGGTCAAGGCGCGCGGCGGCCGGGTCCTGCTGGAGTGCCATCCGGAGCTGCAGCGGTTGCTGTCCGGGCTGGAGGGCATCGACGGTTTCGTGCGCGCCGGCACCGCCTATCCGGCCTACGACGTCCAGTGCCCGTTGATGAGCCTGCCGCACCGGCTGGGCACAACCATCGAGACGGTGCCGCCGCCCACCCGCCTGACCGTTCCGGCCGAAGCGCGCGAGAAGGCCGCACGGCTGGTGCCCGGCCATGACGGCACGATCAAGGTCGGCATCATCTGGTCCGGCCGTGTCACCTTCAAGGACAACGCGCGCCGTGCCACCACGCTCAGCCGCTTCCTGCGCTTCCTCGACGTGCCGAAGGTGCGGCTCTACAGCATCCAAAAAGGCCCGCCGGAGGCGGAGCTGGAAACGCTGGGCACCTCGACCCTCATCACGCCGCTGGGACCGCACTTCACCGACTTCGCCGACACCGCGGCTGTGCTGGAACGGCTCGACCTGGTGATCATGACCGACAGCTCGGTGGCGCATCTGGCCGGCTCGCTCGGCCGGCCGGTGTGGAACCTGCTGCAGTTCATGCCCTATTGGGTTTATGGCGATAAGGGCGACACCACGCCTTGGTATCCATCGATGCGCCTGTTCCGCCAGACCACGCCCGGTGACTGGGACAGCGTGTTCGCCGCCGCCGGGCAGGCCTTGCGTCAGGTGGTTGCGCTCAGGACCTGAGAACAGGCGCCAGCCCCCTCTCAGGGCCACCCGTGCGCTCACCGGCCACAAGGACGGTACGGACGGTTCCTTTTTGCGCATCGAGGCCGGCGGTTTTCCGCCCATGCCCGAAGGCTCGCCGCTCTCACTGCGCTCCGCCCATAGCCCCCAATGCCTTGCCCACCTCACCCAACACGCCCTCCCAATCTCCGGGGATGGCTTGGCGGAAGAGCCTGAGACGCGGGTACCAAGGGGTTGTGGCACCAGCCACCCCCCAGAACCACGCCGGCATGAACGGCAGCAATACCCAGCCTGGAATGCCCAGTCCACCGGCAATGTGAGCTGTGGTGTTGTCGATGGTGATGACCAGATCCATCGCCGCCACCAAGGCCGCAAAGCCGTCCAGATCGCTGGACGGATCAATGCTGGTTTCGTGAAAAAGACCAGCAAAGCGCCGTTCCTGGTCGTCAACACCATATTGCAGGCTGATGAGGCGCGCCCCAGCTGCCGCCAAACCTGGAGCGAGAGCCCCTGCGAGCTGCTCCAGACCAAGCGAGCGCTCTTCACTGGCAACCGAGCGCCAAGAGAGGCCAATGCGCAGCCGGGCATCGCGGTGGCGTGCCCGCAAGGTGGCGACCCGTTGCGGATCAGCGACCAGGTAAGGCTGTTGGCGGGCAAAGGCCTCCGGGGTGCGTCGCAGATAGCGCGGCAAATCACTGGCCGGGACTTGTGCCACACTGTCGTCCACTGGTGCAGGCATCACATTGGCAGACGACCTGGCAGCTTTCGCCACCACCTCGGTTCCAGGCAAAGAGCGCCGCAACAAGGGGACGAGGCGGGGGTCGCACACAAGACGGCAGGCGATGCCGGCCTCGGCCAAGTCCGGGACAAGACTGGCAAACAAGATTTCATCCCCGACCCCTGGTTGCCCCACCACCAGCAACCGTCCGGCCGCTATGGCAGCCCCCGACCAGCGCGGCAGGTCATCCCCCACCCCTGGCGGCGCACTGGTCTGCCAGCGGGCTGCCAGATCATCCCATCCGCCGGCCATCTCGCCCAACAAAAGCCGGGCCACCCCACGGTTGACCTGCAATCCGGAATTGTCCGACTCAAGCTGCAGAGCCCGGTCGTACAGGGCAATCCCACCCTGTGGCCTGCCCTGATGCACCCGCGCATTGGCGACAAGCGCATAGCCTTGGACCGAGTCAGGCGCCAGAACGATCACCCTACCGCCATGCCGCTCCACATCAGACAGCCGCCCCTGCGCCATCGCCACCAGGGCGCTGTTGAGCACGGCTTCCACCGCATCGGGTGCGAGGCGGCGCCCGCGCGCCAAAGACAGCTCGGCAGCCTCCTGACATCCCTGGGCGTGCAAGACAGCGCCGCGATTGATGTGCGCCATCGCCAGATCAGGCACGAGCAAGGCAACCATCCGGAATGCCGCCTCGGCTTGCCTCAAGGCGCCTTGCCGGTACAAGAGCATCCCAAGCTGGAAAGCGACCTGCGCCCTCAGCGGGTCACAGCGCAGCGCCACTCCATAGGCCGTAACTGCGCCAGCCTCCTCGCCCTGGTCCGCCAGCAGTGTGCAACGACAATTTCGATGTCCGGCGGACGTCAATTACCTTGTCCTGCCGAAATTGGATCGGTCAGTCGTAGCGCAAGAGTGCCGC
>NZ_LGQU01000200.1:0-12406 GCF_003115935.1 Azospirillum sp. TSH20 | reverse complement strand
GGCGCCCCCCCCCGATGGTCATCACCGGCTGGCAGTATGTGCTGTGCGCCCCGCCGATGATCCTTCTGGCGGCGACGGAGACGAGGCCGGCGCTGTCCGAAATCCACCCCGAGGTTTGGGTCGGCTTCGCCTGGCACATCGTCTGTTCGCTCTGCGCGGCGCAGGCTCTGTGGTACGTCACCGTCCGCCGCCTGACGGTGGGCGAGGCGGCGGTCAGCACCCTGCTGATCCCCGTCGTCGGGGTGAGCGGCGCGGTGCTGCTGCTGGGCGACCCGGTGACGGCGCGGCTGGCGGCGGCGCTGGTGCTGATCCTGGCCGCCGTCGCCTGCGTGCTGGGACCGAAGCCGGCTGGGCGTCGGTGACACTTTCCCTTGGAGCCTCCCCCCTCTCCCCCCCGGGGAGAGGGGATTCCTCTTGCGACCTACAGCCCGTTCACCCGAGCTGCCGCTCCACCCAGGTGGCGGCACCGGACAGACTGCGGAAATCCGTCACGGCACGGACGGCCAGACCGGGATGCCGCTCGGCGGCCATGCGTGCCAGCGCGTTGCAGGGGCCGGTTTCCAGCAGGACGGTGCAGCCCATCTCGATCAGCCCGTCCAGGCAGGCCGCCCAGGTGACCGTCTCGGTCATCTGCCGGGTCAGTGCCGCCACCGCCCGCTCGCGCGTGTAGACCGGGGTGCCGTCGATGCCGGCCAGCACCGGCAGCGGCGGAGTCTGCAGGCCGCTCGCCGCCAAAACCGGTGAAAACTCCGCCGCGGCGGGCGCCATCAGGCGGGTGTGCGAGGCGATGGTGACCGACAGCGGCGTCACCGCGGCGCCCAACGCCAGAACTGCCTGCTCTACCGCAGCCAGTGTCGGCCGATGCCCACCGACCACGAACCGGTCGGCGCCATTCTCGATGGCGATGTCGGCACCGCAGTCGCTGCAGATCGCCTCCAATCGCGCCCGGTCCAATCCCCGCACGGCCAACAGCCCACCCGGCTCCGGGTCGGCGCGGTCCATCGCCTCGGCCCGCCGGATCGCCAGCCGAACCAACTCGTCGTCGGCGAGCGCGCCCGCAACATGGTAGGCCGACAACTCCCCCAGGCTGTAGCCGGCAACCGCACGCACCGGCGGCAGGTGGGGCCGCAGCGCCGCCCAGGTCGCCGCCTGGACCGCACAGAGCAGTGGCTGGGCGACAGCGTTGCGCTGCATCTCCGCCTCCGGCCCGGCGACCAGCGCGCGCGGGTCCTGCTCCATGACGGTGGCGGCCCGGTCCAGCACCGCCTGCGCCGCCGGCTCCCGCCGCAGCAGATCAAGCATGCCCGGCCCCTGCCCGCCCTGGCCGGAACAGAGAATCCCCAGGCTCATGCCCAGCCCTCCCGCAGGGCGTGGACGAAGTGGGCCGCCGCCAGCATGTCGGCGCTGCCGCCGGGTGACAGCCGGCGGGCGACGCAGGCGCGGTGCAGGGCCAGCGCCTCCGCCCGCCATTCGTCGCGGAACACCCCACCGCGGTCGAGGAAGCGGCGCGCCTCGCCCTGGACGAAAGCCAGACCGGCAAGGCCGCCGCGATGCAGCAGGTTGGTGTCCTCCAGTTCCGCCATCAGCGTAAACAGGGTCTGCACCAGCGCCCGTTCCGGATCGGCACCAGCGTCCAGCGTACGGCCCAACACCGGCAGGGCCAGCTTGAACAGCGTCGGAAACCCCTCCGCCGCCTCCTGCCGGGCGCCACGGGCGCCATAGCGCTGAACCGCCCGCGCGCCGTGGCTGTCCGGCTCCTGCGGTGCGGCACCCAGAATCCCGCCACCCCACAGTTCGGAGACAGTCTCGCCCAGTGCCGCGCCACCCAGCGACTGCCCCCGCCGCATCCGCCAGCCGGCTGCGGCGGCGAGGAAGCCGATCCCGAACACGGCCCCCCGGTGGGTGTTGATCCCGCCGGTCGCCGCCAGCATCCGGCGCTCGGCGGCGATGCCGAGGTCGCGCAACGTGGCGAACCCAGCCCCCTCCGCACCGGCAGCGGCGATGGCGCGGAAATAGCCGCGCAGGGCGAACAGGCTGCGCAGGAAGGTGCCCATGTCCATGTCGTCATGGCTGCCGCTGTCGAGCGGACTGACCAAACCCGGCTTCGGGTGAAGCGCCAGTTCGGAATAAAGGGCACGAACCGCCGTCCGCCCGACCACTGCCGCGAGCGGGTCGACAAGATCGGCCGGAAAGAACGAAACCGCGGCGCTGCTGCGGGTCATGCGGCATCCTCCCTGTCGAACAGCGCCAGCACGGACGGCAGGTCGCGCAAGTCCACCTCCGCCGGTCCCTTCACCAGCAGGCGGGCGGGCCGTCCGGCCAGTTCCCGCCACGCGACCGCCGCGCCGTCCGGCAGCAGGATCTCCCCGTCCAGCCTCGGAGTCCCGTCACCGGCTGCCGCCAGCAGGTCCAGCAGCCCGTCCAATTGCCACCGCTCGCGCGGGGCGAACAGCAGGTCGATGTCGGAATCCGGCCGGACATAGCCCAGCCCCGTCCGATGCTGCCAAGCCAGCGAGCCGTATACCGCCGGCGTCACCCCCACCGCCAGCGCCCGCCGCACCAGCTCCGCCAGCATCGCCCGCCACGCCTCCGGCGCCGCGTCCACCGCCTCGGCCAGCGGCAGCGGCCCCCAATGCTCGGCCACGGCATCCGCCGCCACGTGCAGGCCGATCCGCCGTTTGTCCGGGGTGGCGAGGCCCAGCCGAAGCTCCCCCGCCCCATCCCCCGTCCGGCCGCGCGCGATCACCAGCGGCCGGCCGGCCCGGCACCAATCCGCCACCTCCGCCCGCTCCGCCTCGGCCAAAGGGGAGCGCAGGCAGCCCGCCCAGCCCTCCCCCAGCCGGACCCAGCCGTGGCGCGGCCAGCCGACCATCTCAGGCGGCATCGCGCCGCACCCGGTCGGCCACCTTGCGGGCAAGCTGCCGGCCGCCACGCTCCTCGCCCAACTCCCGGCGCGAGTCTCCGTCCACCGGTGCGGCCAGCGCTTCGGCAAGGCAACTCGCGAGGTCGCCGTCCCACAGGCCGGCGATGGCGCCCATGCGGCGGTAGTTCTCCACGCCCGGCGCGAACACCGGCGAGGAGGCGCTCAGCTCCGTCAGCCGCTCCAGCGGGATCTTGGTGACGCGCGCCATCGCCGGCAGGTTCATCACCCGGATCTCGGCGTCGGGCAGGGCATAGCAGCGGTCGGCCAGCAGGCTGGTGGCGAGGAAGCCGCCGCTGACCGCCTGCCCATAGACCAGCCCCAGCACCCGGTGTCCTTTGCGCCGGGCCAGATCGATGCATTTTGCCAGATGCGCCATGTAGCCGTTGATGCCCAGCAGCTCATCGCGATGGCTCAGCCGCTGGCCCTGGGTGTCGACCAGCAGCAGGATCGGCCGGCCGGGATGGCGGCGCACCACCTCCAGCACCGCGCCGGCCATGCGGAAGGCCAGCTCGATGCCGATCGGCGTGTTGTCGACGGTGCCGATCACCGCCACCTCGGTGCCATAGACCCGGCCGGTGCCGTCGAAATACACACCGCCTAAATCTACATCTGCAGCGACCTCGTGCCCGTCCGGAAACAGCCGGTTCAGAAGACTCTTCACGTCCATGGCTCAGGCCCTCCGGTCGCGGACGGTGGCGAGGAAATCGGCGGTGTCGAGAATCGGCAGTTTTTCCGGTTCCTCCACCCCCAGCTTTTCCCAGATGTCGAGCGCGTCGCGGCAGTCGCCGAACCGCTCCAGCCGGCTGCCCAGCGCCGCATGCTCGGCTTCCAGCGCCGCCAGCGACAGGTCCGGCTTGCCGTCCAGCAAGGCCAAAGCGGCAGCGCGGAAGGCGGCGACGTCGTCGTCGACCAGACCGGCCGCCTCGCCCAGCAGATAGCGGTGCTTGCCGCCGACGGTGCGCCAGACCAGCGCGCGGTCGCGGCTGTCGAACTCCTCCACCCCCATGGTGGTCTCGATCACCTCGGGGCCCGACAGGCCGAGCCGCCCCTCCTCGCTCATCACCACAGCGTCGCACAGGCGCGAGACGATGCCCATGCCGCCGAAGCAGCCGAAGGTGCCGCCGTCCAGCACGATCACCGGGATGCCGGATGCCCGCACGGCCAGCACCGCGCGCATCACCTCCGACACCGCGATCAGCCCGGCATTGGCCTCGTGCAGCCGGACGCCGCCGGATTCGACCAGCAACAGGACACCGTCGGGGCGGGTGTCCAGGGCACGTTCCAGGAGACCGGTCAGCTTGGCGCCATGCACCTCGCCCACCGCGCCGCCCATGAAGCCACCCTCCTGCGCCGCGACCAGCACGCGGCGGCCGGCCAGCCGCCCCTCGCCCACCACGATGCCGTCGTCGAAGGCGGCGGGGGTGTCGAGCTGGCGCAGGTGCGGGCTGACCATGCGCTCGGTCGGCGGCAGGATCTCGCGAAAGCTGCCGGGATCGAGCAGGCCGTCCAGCCGGCCGCGGGCGCTGTCCTCATAATAGCTGCTCATGGCTGCGCTCCTCCGGCGAAGGCGTCCAGCGCCTGGTCCAGCCGCAGCCCGACCACGGCCGGGGTGGCGCCGACATCGTTGATGGAGATGCGGACGTCGGCCAGCGGATGGCGGGCGAAAACGTCGTCCAGCACCGCCTGCCACGTCGCGCCGAAGCCGACCGCAGCGGTCTGCACCTCGACGCGGCAGAGGCCGCCGAGCGGCGCCGGCTCCACCAGCACTTCCAGATTGCCGGAGCCGACGACGCCCACCAGGACGGACGGCGGCGGGGAGGCCACAGGCCCATTATTGAGATGCCGCCCGCCGCGATAGTCAAAAATCAGGGTTTCCATGGGTTTCGGCTCACCAGTTGCGGAAGCGCTTGGGCGGGTCGTACAGGCCGCCCGATGCACGCACGAGGTCCTTGACCGAGCGTGCGGCCAGCAGGTCGCGGGTCGCCATCCGCTTGTCGATGCCCAGATCCTCCGGCCGGCGGATGACGCCGCGGTCGCGCAAATTCTCAACCATGCGGCGGTCGCGCCCGCGCCCCACGGGCGTGTAGCCGGCGACGCCGCGGATCGCCTGTTCCCGTTCCTCGGCATTGCGGCAGAGCAGCAGGTTGGCGATGCCCTCCTCCGTCAGGATGTGGGTCACGTCGTCGCCGTAGATCATCACCGGCGGCAGCTCCATGCCGGCGCTTTCCGCCAGTTCCCAGGCGTCGAGCCGGTCGACGAAGGCCGGCTGCATATGCTCGCGGAAGGTCTCCACCATCTGGACGACCAACTTCTGGCCGCGCGGCATCTGCCCGCTGCCCTCCCGCGCCTCCCGCCCCGCCTTCAGCCACGCCGGGCTGGCATGGCGGCGCCCCCGGGCGTCGGCCCCCATGTTGGGCGCGCCGCCGAAGCCGGCGATGCGCCCCAGCGTGGCGGTGGAGCTGTTGCCGGCGAGGTCGATCTGCAACGTCGATCCGATGAACAGGTCGCAGGCGTAATGGCCGGCCGCCTGACACAGCGCGCGGTTGGAGCGCATGCTGCCGTCGGCCCCGGTGAAGAACACGTCGGGCCGCGCCTGGATATAGGCCTCCATCCCCAGTTCCGAGCCGAAGGAATGGACGCTCTCGACGAAGCCGGCCTCGATGGCGGGGATCAGCGCCGGGTGTGGGTTCAGCGCCCAATGCCGGCAGATCTTCCCCTTCAGCCCAAGCGAGTCCGCATAGGTCGGCAGCAGCAGTTCGATGGCGGCGGTGTCGAAGCCGATGCCGTGGTTCAGCCGCTGCACGCCATATTCGGCATAGATGCCCTTGATGGCCATCATCGCCATCAGCACCTGGATTTCCGAGATCTGCGCCGGATCACGGGTGAACAGCGGCTCGATATAGTGCGGCGTCGGGCTCTGGATGACGAAATCGACCCAGCCGCCGGGGATGTCGACGCGCGGAACCGTGTCCACCAGTTCGTTGACCTGGGCGATGACGATGCCGCGCTTGAAGGCGGTCGCCTCGACGATGACCGGCGTGTCCTCGGTGTTGGGACCGGTGTAGAGGTTGCCGGCGGCGTCGGCCGCCTGGGCGGCGACGAGGCTGACCCTGGGCGTCAGATCGACGAAATAGCGGCCGAACAGCTCCAGATAGGTGTGGATGGCGCCGACCGCGATCCGCCCGTCGGCCACCATGCGCGCCAGCCGCGCGCCCTGCGGGCCGGAGAAGGAGAAGTCGAGCTTCGCGGCGATGCCGCGCTCGAACACATCGAGATGCTCCGGCAGGGCCAGAACCGACTGCACCATGTGCAGGCCGTTCACCCGCGCCGGATCGACCGAGGCCAGGGTGCGGGCCAGGAAATCGGCCTGCTTCTGGTTGTTGCCCTCCAGGCAGACGCGGTCGCCCGGTTCCAGCACCGCTTCCAGCAGCGCACGGGCATCGGCGGTGGCGACGCGCTTGCCCTCCGTCAAACCGGCGGCGCGGGCCAGCCGCTCATCGCGGTTCCGCCCTTGCAGATTCCAGTCGCGCATGGCGGTCAGCCCCCGCGATGCCGGTGGGCCGTCGGCGCGCACACTCCGCGCCCGACAGGCTGGCGGTCGACCTGTGCGGACATGCTGTCCCTCCCTCTCGCTTGCGATGTGAATGCCAGCTTGCCGTATCCATACGGTCCCGTGAAGGCCGATTTTGTATACATCAAGAAAAAAATGGCAGTCACGGAATACGCGTTGCGATCAGGATCGGATTGCCGTATACCGTGGCAGCACAAACAATCTTTAAATCGAGCAATCCGTGCCCGACGGCGAAAGCCGCGGCCGGGCGACGGCTGCCGCGCTCTCGGCAAACTGTCACCACGCCCCCTTCGTGGGCTTGAGCAACGGAGAGGAGAAGGACCATGGTCGTCTATGGTGTCGCCCTGCTGTCGGCCTGCATGCTTGCGGGGCTGGTGGTCGGCGATCTGCTGGGCATCCTGATCGGGGTGAAGGCGAATGTCGGCGGCGTCGGCATCGCCATGCTGCTGCTGATCCTGTTCTCCGACCATCTGAAGCGGACGCTGCGCATGAACGCGCTGGCCGAACAGGGCATCCTGTTCTGGAGCGCGATGTACATCCCGATCGTCGTCGCCATGGCCGCGCAGCAGGACGTGGTCGCGGCGGTGAAGGGCGGTCCGGCCGCCCTGATCGCCGGGGTTCTGGCGGTGGTGCTCAGCTTCGCGCTGGTCCCGGTGATCGCCCGCATCGGCCAGCCGGTGGACGAACGTAATGAAATGTCGGAAGCCGATGCCGCCTGCGCCCTGCCCCTGAAGAGCGGAGAGTGACCGCCATGTTCGACGTCCTGACCAGCGTTCTCGTCAAGAACGGCCTGCTGACCGCCTTCGCCGTCGTCGGCGCCACCATCTGGGTGTCCTACTGGCTGTCGCGCATCCTGACCAACGGGCGGCTGCACGGCTCCGCCATCGCCATCATGATCGGGCTGGCGCTCGCCTATGCCGGCGGCGTGTCCACTGGTGGACACAATGGGCTGGCCGACATCAAGCTGCTGTCCGGCATCGGCATCATGGGCGGGGCGATGCTGCGTGATTTCGCCATCGTCTCCACCGCCTTCGGCGTCAGCTTCGGCGAGATCCGCAAGGCGGGGCTGAGCGGCGTGGTGTCGCTGTTCACCGGCGTGCTGCTGTCCTTCGTCGTCGGTGCGGCGGTGGCGCTGGCCTTCGGCTATTCCGACCCGGTCGCCATGACCACCATCGGGGCCGGCGCCGTCACCTACATCGTCGGGCCGGTGACCGGCGCGGCGCTGGGGGCGAGTTCCGACGTGATGGCGCTCAGCATCGCCGCCGGGCTGGTGAAGTCGGTGCTGGTGATGATCTCCACCCCCTTCATGGCGCCCTATATCGGTCTGGACAACCCGCGCAGCGCCATGGTCTTCGGCGGGCTGATGGGCACCACCAGCGGCGTGGCCGGCGGGTTGGCCGCCACCGACCCGAAGCTGGTCCCCTATGGCGCGATGACCGCGACCTTCTACACCGGGCTGGGCTGCCTGATGGGTCCGTCGGTTCTGTTCATCGCCACCCGCGCCCTGATGGGCGGCTGAGACGCCCCCCATCCTCTTCCACCATCGGCAAAGCCTGTCTATCCTGCCCGCTGGCGACGCCGCTCCGGAGATCCAGCCTTGGACCAGTTCGACCCCCAGTTCCCCGCGTCCGAGACCGACCTCGTCGCCGAGGAGAAGGGCCTGCTGTCGGACCAGATCAGGCTGGCGCTGGCCGACGAGATCGCCACCGGACGGCTGAAGCCGGGCACCCCGCTCGACGAACAGCAGATCGGCCAACGGTTCGGCGCCTCCCGCACGCCAGTGCGCGAGGCCCTGCGCCAGCTTGCCACCACCGGCATGGTGGAGGTCCGGCCGCGCCGCGGCGTGGTCGTCGCCACCATGACGGCCGAGCGCATCATGGACATGTTCGAAATGACGGCGGAGATGGAGGCGATGTGCGTCCGCCTCGCCACCTACCGCATCACCCCGGTGGAGCGCAGCCGGCTGCAGACCATGCATGAAGCGGCGGCGGAGATGGTCGCGGGCGGCGATCTCGGCGCCTATGACGACTTCAACCGCCGCTTCCACGAGGCGATCTATCACGCCACCCACAACCAGTTCATGGCCGAACAGGCGGTCGGCGTCCGCGCCCGCCTCGCCGCCTTCCGCCGCACGCAGCTGCGCCACGGCAACCGGCTGGCGACCTCCCACGCCGAGCATGGCGAGATCCTCGCCGCCATGGCGCGCGGCGACGGGGAGGAGGCGGCCCGCTGCATGCGCGCCCACATGCTGAACGCCAGCTGCGCGCTGACCCGCTACATACAGGAACTGGACCTGACCTGACGGAACCTGACCTGATCCGGCGGCCGGTTGGCCGAACGCGGAGCGGTAATATTCCAACAGAGCCGCGAACGAATATTACTGGCGCTGGCGCGCGATCCTGTTTGCCTGATTCAATCAGGGTCGTCCTGCAATGTTACATTTGCGTGAACTTAACGTTTTGGCCCGATAAAATGCTCGAACCTATCACCTTGGACTTTTGCCAACATGGGCGTCGCAGCCTGCACCAGCCAAACGTCCGATCAATGTTGGTCTACAAAAGATTTATCGGCATTTGACCTGATCGCCGATCCGGTCTGGCTGGTCGATCTGCAGACGGGCCGTACCCTGTGGGCGAATGCGGCGGCCTGCGCGCTTTGGGGCGCCCGGTCTGCCCGGGACCTCGCCGCGAGCGGTGGCCTTCCCGATGCGGTCCGGCAGCGGCTGCCCGAATATGCCCGGCGCCTCTCGGCAGGCGAGCGGGTCGGCGAATGCTGGATGGTGGCGGCCAATGGCGCGCAGGCCGTCCTATCCTGCGACTGCAGCGGGCTTCACCTGACGGACGGGCGGTTGGCGATGCTTGTCCATGGCAGGCCGCTCGCCACCACCACCGCCAATTCTTCCCCTTCGCCGCAGATGCGCCTGTCGCGCATGGTGGAGCATCTGCCGATGGCCGCCGCCTATGTCGAAGGCGAGCGGATCTTCATCAACCGCGCGGCGGAACGGCTGACCGGCTACCGGCAGGAGGATCTTCCGTCGATGGACGCGTGGTTCGCGGTCGCCTACCCCGGCCGCGACCATGAGGTCCGCCAGCGCTACGACGCGGCACGGCTGGCGGAAGCCTCGGTGCTGACCGAACTGCAGGTCACCTGCAAGGACGGCAGCCGCCGCTGGATCCGCTTCTTCGCCTACCTGACCCAGGGCGGGGAGGTGTGGCTGATGGAGGACGTGACCGACCACCGCGCCACGCTGGAGGCCCTGCACCACGAGCGCGCCGTCCTGCAAAGCCTGATCGATTCGATGCCGGACATCGTCTTCTTCAAGGACCGCGACGGCACCTATCTGAACTACAACCATGCCGCCCTCGACTATGTCGGCTGGAAGCCGGATGCGGACCGCCCGCTGCGCGACCTCGACATGGTCGATGCCGAAACGGCGGAGCGCCGCCGTCAGGCCGACCTGCGCACCATGCGGGAGGGAATGACGCGCGGTGAAGAGTGGTTCGTCTACCCCGACGGCCGGCGGCGCCTGATGGAGACCGTCAAGACCGCGTGCCGCGATCCGGAGGGCAGCATCCTGGGCGTCGTCGGCATCTCCCGCGACATCACCGACCGCCGCCAGATGGAGGAGATGCTTCGGCGCAGCGAGGCGGAGAAGGACCATCTCGCCAACCACGATCCGTTGACCGGCCTCCCCAACCGCCGGCTGTTCTTCGCCCGCACCCACGGGGCGCTTGCCCGTGCACGGCGCATCGGCCAGCCGCTGGCCCTGCTGTTCATCGATCTGGACGGCTTCAAGCCGGTGAACGACCGGCTCGGCCATGACGCCGGCGATCAGGTGCTGCGGGTGACGGCGGAGCGGCTGACCGGTTGCCTGCGCGCCTCCGACCTCGTGGCGCGGATCGGCGGCGACGAGTTCACCGTCCTGCTGGAGGGCGCCGGGTCCGTCGCCGACGTCGAGCGTATCGCCGACAAGCTGATCCATGCCGTGTCGGCGGAGATCACGCTCGGCCGCCAAACGCTGTCGGTGGGCGCCAGCATCGGCATCGCGCTCTTCCCGCAGGATGCGGACGATGCGCAGGACCTGCTGAAGGCCGCCGACGATGCGCTCTACCGGGCCAAGCATGCCGGCCGGGGCTGCTTCGTCGTCTGCGGCGCCCGCCCGAACGCCCGTCCGGCATGATGTAGCAACACTACAGAAGCGCAGCCGGTGCAAGAGCGATGCTGCGCCCTTTCAATACCCTGAAAATCCGCCGTTTCCTTGTGTCACCCTCTTCGATATGCGCCCCTCCCCTGCGACCGAATGGCCCAGGCGGTGCGCTTGCCAGCGCCGTCCCGACGGGAGTATGTAGTAAAGCTACATGGCGGCAGCGAGGACATCGACCGATGAACATGGACAGCAAGGATGTGGGAGGCTGGAGCCAGCCCACCCCGCAATCACTCGACGCGCTGATGCCCGACGCCATCGCGCTCGCCGCCGAAAATCTGGGCGTCAAGAAGGCCCATTACGACACCCCCACCCTGTTCGCCCTGGCGGTGCTGGCCGGCGCCTTCATCGCCTTGGGCGGCCTGTTCGCCACCGTCACCATGTCGGGTGCGGAAGGCATGCTGCCCTATGGGGTGACCCGGCTGCTGGGCGGTCTGGTCTTTTCCATGGGTCTGATCCTGGTGATCGTCGGCGGTGCGCAGCTGTTCACCGGCGACGCGCTGATGGTGATGGCCTGGGCCAGCGGCCGGCTGCATGCCCGCGAGATGCTGCGGGTGTGGACCACGGTGTGGATCGGCAATTTCGTCGGCGCCGCCGGCACGGCACTGCTGGTCTTCCTGTCCGGGCAATACACCTTCGGCCATGGCGCGGTCGGCGCCTCGGCGCTGTATTTCGCCGTTGCCAAGAGTTCGCTGCCGACGACACAGGCATTCTTCCTCGGCATCCTCTGCAACGTGCTGGTCTGCCTCGCCGTCTGGCTGGCGCTCGGCGCCCGCAGCGTCGGCGACAAGATCCTGGCGATCACCTTCCCGGTCGCCGCCTTCGTCGCCGCCGGCTTCGAGCACTGCGTCGCCAACATGTATTTCGTCCCGCTCGGCCTGCTGATCGAATGGGGCGCGCCGGACAGCTTCTGGCACGACCTCGGCCGCGCCGCGCCGTCGATCCCGGTCGGCCACTATCTGATCAACCTCGCCGCGGTCACCCTCGGCAACTGGATCGGCGGAGCGGTGATGGTGGGTGCCGTCTACTGGTTCATCTACCGGCGCCCCAAGCTGCGCTGAGCGACCGCAACCTTTCTCCGCCGGTTCATTCCTCTCTCCAAGCCGTCATCCCCGCGAAGGCGGGGATCCAGGCTGCCTCGCCGGCTTCCCTCCGCAAGCCCTGGATTCCCGCCTTCGCGGGAATGACGGTCGAAATCGAAGCGGCCCCCGGCTTGACCGAAACCGGCCCCACCGGACAACCTCCACACACGGGACATCCCTTCCCATGAGCGCCATCACCGAAATCCGCGCCCGCGAAATCCTGGACAGCCGCGGCAATCCCACCGTCGAAGTCGACGTCACCCTCGAGACCGGCGCCTTCGGCCGCGCCGCGGTTCCGTCGGGCGCCTCCACCGGCGCCCATGAGGCGGTCGAACTGCGCGACGGCGACAAGTCCCGCTTCGGCGGCAAGGGCGTGCTGAAGGCCGTGCAGTCGGTCAACGGCGAGCTGGCCAAGGCGCTGATCGGCATGGATGCCGCCGACCAGCGCGTGCTCGACATGACCATGATCGAGATCGACGGCACCGAGAACAAGAGCCGGCTCGGCGCCAACGCCATCCTGGGCGTGTCGCTGGCGGTTGCCCGCGCCGCCGCCGAGGATGCCGGCCTGCCGCTCTACCGCTATGTCGGCGGCGCCTTCGCCTCGCTGCTGCCGGTGCCGATGATGA
>NZ_LGQU01000146.1:0-12956 GCF_003115935.1 Azospirillum sp. TSH20 | reverse complement strand
GAAGCATCGCCCTCCTGCTTGGTCGTCAGCTCTGAAGTGAGGATCTCGCCGGTGTCGGGATCGACCGCCAAGTGGAGTTTTCCCCAGCGCCGTCGCGCCGTCCCGCCCTGGCCGGCGTCCTGGCGGCGATCGCCTGCTGTGTCTCCCACACCGTCAGCTCACCACCCGGCGCAGCGCCGGATCGTAGGCTGTCCAGCTCTGCATCTGGTATTGGGCATTCGGGATCCTGTGACGGCGGTGCTCATTCCTCTTGTACGGCATCGGGGGGCTCGGATTCAGCGGGGGTGCCTCTATCGCCCCTTGCCCTTCCGACCGCCACCAGCCCGGCCTTTTTGCACCAATGCTGGCCGCTACCGGTCGGTGCAGGAAATGCAGGGGTCCACCGAGGCCTGGATGATCGACAGGTCGGCCAGCGGCTGGCCCATCACCATCGGTTCGATCGCCGGGATGTTGACGAAGGACGGGGTGCGGATCTTGACGCGGGCCGGCGAGGCCCCGCCTTCAGAGGCGACGTAGTAGAAGGCCTCGCCGCGCGGTGCCTCGGTGCGGATGGTCGCCTCGCCGGCCGGGATCTCCGGCAGCCCCTGGGTCGCCCGCAGCGGGCCGGGGGGCAGCGACAACAACGCCTCGCGGATCAGCCGGACGCTCTCCATCATCTCCAGCGCCCGCACCACGACGCGGGCCAGCACGTCGCCTTCCGGTCGGACGACGCTTTCGAAGCCGAGATCGGCGTAGGACAGGTAGGGCTGGTCCTTGCGCACGTCGATGTCGAGGCCGGAGGCGCGCGCCACCGGGCCGACCACCGCCCATTCCACCGCCTGCTCCCTGCTCAGCCGGCCGACGCCGCGGGTGCGGGCCAGCGCGGTCGGGTTCTGGGTGAAGGTGGGGATGACGATCTCGCCCAGCCCCTTGGCCAGCGCGTCGAGCGCCGGCAGATGGGCCGCCGGATCGGGAATGTCGCGCAGGACGCCGCCGATGCAGTTCATGCCGTAATTGACCCGGTTGCCGCTGATCGCCTCCAGCGTGTCCATCACCCGCTCGCGCAGGGTGAAGACCTCCATGAACAGCGAATGGAAGCCGATGTCCTCCGCCCCGACGCCGGCCCATAGCAGGTGGGAATGCAGCCGTTCCAGTTCGGCGATGATGGTGCGGATGTGGGCGGCGCGCTTGGGCAGCTCGATTCCGACGATGGTCTCCGCCGCCATGCAGAAGGTCATGGCGTGGGTGTTGGAGCAGATGCCGCAGACGCGCTCGATGAGGGTGATGACCTCGACCCAGTTGCGTTTCTGCGCCAGCAGCTCGATGCCGCGGTAGCTGAAGCCGACCTCGACGGTGGCGGACTCGATGACCTCGCCCTTGCACTGCACCTTGACCTTGAAGGGCTCTTCCAGGGCCGGGTGATAGGGGCCGAGCGGAAAGCTGTAGGGCATGGCCGGAAACTCCTAAGAACGGGCCGGACGAGGGGCGGGCGGGGAGGCCAGCGGAGAAGAGGGCTTGCGGGCAACCGTCGCCGGGCGGCACATCGCCTCGCGCAGCGTCGCCGTGTCGATCCCCTCCGGACGGATCAGCGGGACCGGGTTGGGGTGGCCGGGGAACTCGACCGCGAACAGGTCGCGGATCTCGCGCTCGGCCCAGGACGCTGCCCGGACGCTGGGCGCCAGCGAGGCGAGCGTGCCGTTGCGGGTGCAGGTCTTGACGTTGATGATCCGATGTTCGTCGATGTAATGGTAGATCACCGTCGATTCGGCGCTGTCGGGGTGCGGAATGGCGGTCACGGTGCCGAGCCGGATGCCCAGCGCCGCCATCGCGGCGGCCATCGCCTCCACATCCAGCAGCGGGGCGTCGGCCCACAGCGCGCCGTTGCGGAGGTCGACCGACCGGACGCCGGGGATGGCGCGGAGCGCCTCGATCAGGCGCGGGAGTGCGCGTTCGGCGCTTTCGATGTCGGCGGTCATGGTGTCGGCGATCATGGTGTCAGCGGTCATGGCGACCTCCCTCCGCGACAGCGCCGTCCGGGATGAAGGCGGTGCGCAGGCGCGCGCTCGCCGCCCAGCGGCGGCAGTCGGGGCAATAGCCGCGCTCGGCCTCGTCCGCATCCGCTGCCCACAGCGTGTCCATCGTCGCCGCCGGCAGCGGGACATGGGCGGCGCCGCAGCGGGTGCAGGGCTGCAGGTGGATGACGCTTTCCAGCCGCAGCCCGTCGCCGCCGGCGCTGTTCATCGAACCGGGGATGTCGGCGCGCAGATGGATCGCCCGGGTCGGGCAGTTCTGCTCGCACAGCCCACAGAAGGAGCATTGGCCGATGAAAAAATGCCAGGACACCGAGACGCCGGGATCCTGGGTGAAGGTGATGGCCTTGGGCGCGCAGACGAAGGCGCAGGTGCCGCAGGCGGTGCAGCGGCCGGCGTCGTGGGTGAGCGCGCCGCGGTACGTCAGGGGCACGACCGGCATGTCGGCCGGTGCGCGGGTGCGCGACGGTCGCATCAGGTTGCCGAGGATGGTCTTCAGCATTGCCATGGCGGTATCCCCCCTCACCGGACCAGTGTCGCGGCCATGGTGATGGCCGAGGCGAGGCCGCCCCAGACCCAGTAGAAGCGGAAAGCCTGGGTCAGGCGCAGCCGCGCGGTGGTGGTCGCAAGCAGCGTCACCCCGCCAAGCACCAGGATGCCGGCGCCGAGATAGACCACCAGATTGACCAGCGGCCAGGGCGTCGCCGGGATGAAGACGACGGCGAACAGCTCGGTCAGCAGCACGACCTCGATGGCGTGGGACAGCTTGAACAGCGCCAGCGGCGGGCCGCTGTATTCGATGTGGCTGTCGGCGATGATCTCGTGCTCGGCGTTGGCGATGGAGAAGGGGTTGAGCTTCATCCGCGCCGGCAGCGCCAGCAGGAAGGTCAAGGCCGCCAGCAGATGGACGAGGCCGTAGGGCACCTCCTGCAGGGCGCGCATCTGGAAGCTGCCGGCCATCTGCGCCATGGCGATGATGGCGACCAGGAAGGGCAGGTTGTAGGCCAGGGACAGGATCGCCTCGCGCATCGCCGCGACCTGCCCGTAGATCGAGCGGCTGACATAGCCGGCGAGCACCTCGCACAGGACCGGCACCTCCATCAGGTACAGCAGCAGCACGACGTCGCCGGGCAGAGACGGCACCGGATTGCCGGGCAGCGGCACGATGGCCAGCGCCGCGGTCACCGCCGCCACCGACACCAGCGGCAGCGCCAGGAAGATGCCGCGGCTGACGCCCCGGGGGATCACCGTCTCCTTGCCCAGCAGCTTCATGACATCGAAGAAGGGCTGGAAGAAGGGCGGACCCTGGCGGCCTTGAAGCCGGGCCACCAGCTTGCGCATGAACCACAGCTCCAGCCAGCCGAGCGGGGCGGCGAACAGCAGGCCGGGCCAGACGGCGATGGCGACCAGATAGGACCAGACGGCGTTCATGACAGCCTCCCCCACCGGCTTTCGGGCTGGCTTCCGGCAAGCCGGCTCTTGGCCAGCTGGCTCTTGGTCGCGCCGTCTTCCAGCAGTTTGGCGGCGCGGGCGATGCCGTCCAGGATGGCCTGGGGGCGCGGCGGACAGCCGGGCACCCAGACATCGACCGGAACGACGGTGTCGAGCGAGCAGCTCAGCACCAGCGGGCTGCCGGCGAAGACGTTGCCCGACGACGGGCAGGATCCCAGCGCCACCACCGCCTTCGGGTTGGGCACCTGGTCGTAGATGTCGAGGATCGCTTGGCGCGAGCGCAGAGTCAGCGTGCCGGAGATCAGCACGATGTCGGCGTGCTTGGGCGTGCCGTGCAGCTCGATGCCCAACTGCTCGGCGTCGTAACGCGGACTGAGCAGTGGCGTGATTTCGATATCGCAGCCGTTGCAGGAGCCGGCGTTCAGCCGGCAGATCCAGGGCGACCGACGGCGCGAGATCGCGATGACCCGTTCGATGAGGTTCATTTCACACCTCCCAGCGGGTTGGCCACCAGCGGGCCGGTCAGTTCAGCGACGTGCGGATGAGGCTCGAGCGTGGGGCGCAGCCGGTTCGGGGCCAGGCCGAACAGCACCGGTGCGACGGCGAAGACCAGCAGGACCGCGGCGGCGGCGCGCGGCAGCGGCTGCCCACCGGTCCCGCCCGCAGGCCCCGCGACCGCCGGACCGAGCCAGACCCGGTGGATGACGCGGACGTAGCACAGCAGCGCCATCGCCGAGGAGGCGTAGAGCACGGTGAGCAGCAGCGGCCCGCCCAGCTCCGCCCCGGCCAGATAGAGCCGCCAATGGCCGATGAATCCCAACGTCGGCGGGATGCCGATGAAGCCCAGCGCCCCGAGCATGAAGGCGGCGCTCGCCACCGGCAGCGGGGTCGACAGGCCGCGGTCGTCCAGCGTCACCGCCCGGCCGAGATGCCATTCCGCCGCCCCGACCGCGCCGAACAGCACGATCTTGCCCAGCGCGTGGCCGAGAATGCCGAACCACGCCCCGGCCATGCCGTCGGCGCCGCCGATGACCAGCCCGAGCAGCAGATAGCCCATGTCGTCGATTGAGGAAAAGGCCAGCATCGGCTTCAGCGCGCGCTGCGCCAGCGCCAGCAGCGCGGCGCCCAGCAGCGACAGCACCGCCAGCCCGATCCACAGCGGCGCGAAGCCGGTGAAGATCCAGGGTGCGGTATCGCGCAGTGTCAGCAGCTCGCAGAAGGCGCCGACATCGACCACCGCGACGATCAGCGCGGTGGTCATCGCCGACGAGGCGCGCGCCACCGCCGGCAGCCAGAAATAGACCGGCACCAGCCCCAGCTTCAGCGCGACGCCGATCAGCAGCAGCGCCACCGCCAGCTTGTCCCATGGCGCACCCGGCCGCAGCGTGCCGAGGCCGGTCAGCGCCAGCGCCGCCCAGGTGCAGAGCGTGGCGAGGATCACCGCCGTCAGGTATTTGCGGGCGGCGGCCCGCGCCGCGTCGGTTCCGCCGCTCCACACTATGCCGACAGCCACCAGCTCGGCGGCGGAGGCAAGCAGGGTCGCTGTCCAGGAATGGGGCAAGGAATGGCCGGCCAGCCGGGCGACGATGGCGAGAGCGACCGTGGCGGCGGCGAAGCGCCACCAGGATCGATCCCCCTGCGGGATGGCGCGGGCGTAGAGGCCGACGCCGAGCGCGATTCCCAGGAAGAGTGGTATCAGGACCGTGTCCATGTCGATGCCTCCGGCAGCGCTCAGACCAGCCACACGCCGGCCAGCGCGGCAATCGCGACAAGACCGATGGGCAGCAGCGGGCGATCCTCAAGGACGGCGCCTGCGGTGGTCTGCGCCGCACCGGCCACACGGGTCAGGGCGCGCCAGATCCGGAGATAGCCGGGATCAGGATCGAGCGAATAGACGGGGTGAAAGGCTGTTTCCGCCATCTCGGCGAAATCGACGGCGCCGGGCCGGTCGCCGGCCGGCAGCGGCTCGCCGCCGGAATAGACCGACACCAGCCCGGGGGCCGGCGCCTGCGCCAGCCGGTAGACCAGCAGCCCCAGCATGGCCGAGGCCAGCACCACGCCGCCGCCGACGGTCACCGCGATGGTGCCGCGGTCGGTCAGGATTCCGAGCCAGCTCATTTCCACCGCCCAGTCGAAGCCCAGCGAGCGCACCGCCGGGGCGACGATCGGCAGCATCAGCAGCTGCGGCGCGACGCCGAACAGCAGGCACAGCCCGGCCATCGACCCCATGCCGGCCAGCATGCTCGGCGACGCCTCGTGCACCGGACGGCCGAGCAGCGCCTTGGAGGGCACGCCGTAGAAGGCGTTGACGGTGGCCTTGAGGAAGGAGAAGGCGGTCAGGATGCTGCCGATCCAGCCGACCAGCACGACGGCCAGCAGCCCCTTGTCGAGCGCCGCGCTGAACAGCAGCCATTTGGCGACGAAGCCGTTGGTCAGCGGCACGCCGGCGATCGACGCCGCGGCGATGATCCACACCTTCGCCGTCCCCGGCATCGCCGACGCCAGACCGCCGAGGTCGCGCAGGTCGCGGGTGCCGGTGGCGTGCTGGATGGCGCCAGCGCACATGAACAGGGTGCCCTTGAACAGCGCGTGGCTCAGGCAATAGAACAGCCCGGCCGCCAGCCCGAGATCGGTGCCGAGCGCCAGCCCGACGACGATATAGCCGAGCTGGCTGACGGTGTGGAAGGCGAGCAGCCGCTTCAGGTCGGTCTGCGCCATGGCGAAGATGACGCCGACCAGGATGGTGACGCAGCCGACCGCCAGCAGCGGAGTTCCCATCACCTCATGCCATTGCCCGCCACCCACCACATACATGCGGGCGATCAGGTAGACGCCGGCCTTGACGTAGCAGGCGGAATGCAGCAGCGCCGACACCGGCGTCGGCGCGTTCATCGCCTCCGGGATCCAGGTGTGCAGCGGGAACATCACCGATTTCGCCATCGCCGCGACGATGAACAGCGCCGCGATGCCCGAGGTGAAGGCGGAGGCGACGGCCGGATCGGTCCAGGCCAGCGTACCGGCGCGGGCATAGACCAGCACCAGCCCGACGAGGAAGCCGTAGCCGGCGAGGTGGGTGATGACCAGCACCTTGCGGGCGCCGTCGGTCGCCGCCTTCTGCTTGTACCAGAAGCCGACCAGACTGTAGGAGCACAGCCCTATCACTTCCCACGCCACATAGGCGCCCAGCATGTCGGCGGCGCCCGCCAGCAGCAGCAGGCCGGCGATGAAGACCAGCATGATGGCGTAGAAGCGCGTCGTGCCCTGCTCCTCATGCTCCATGTAGCGGACGGAGAACAGCAGGATGGCGGCGCCGATGCCGGTGCCCATCACCATGAACAGGACGCTCAGCCCGTCGATGCGCAGGGCGAGGGAGAATGGCCCGTCCCAGCCCGGCAGCAGCAACGCCTCCGCCGCGACGCCGGCCATGCTGGCCGGCACCAGCGTCAGCGAGGCGAGGCAGGAGGCGAAGACCACGGCGGTCGCGAGCACCCCCTTGCCGACCGGCGTCAGCCAGCGGGCGAGCAGGAGTTGAAGGACGAAGCCCCCGAGCAGGAGAAGAATGGGGAGCGTTGTGGACGTCATGACCAGCCCCTTTCTCAGCCACCGGCCAGCGGCGGAAAGATGAAGACGTCGGAGTCCGGCGACAGTGGCGTGTCCAGCCCCTGAAGACCGCGCACGTCCTGGCCGTTGACCAGGATGATGGCGTAGCCGGCGAGTTCACCGTCCTTCAGGATCCAGCGGGCGAAGTTCGGGCCGTATTCGGCGACCAGATCCCGCAGCAGGTCCCGCAGGGTCGCCGCGGGACGTTGCCACACCTCATGCGACTTCTTGGTGGCGTCGCGCAGCAGCGCGAAATAGGAGATTTTCATGGGACAGGGCCCTTCTTCCGGGACCGCCGCCAGATCACCGCCACCCGGCCGCCGCCGCGGCGGATGGCCGCGGCGGCGGACCGGACAGGGTCAGGCCAGCGCCAGCGCGCTCAGCTTCTCCGGCGTGGGCACGCCGTTGGCATCCCAGCCGCGAACGCCGTAGTAGAGCGGCAGCATTTCCGGCAGGCGGCTGACCGCCCCCTTCGACGGGCCGGTCACGATCGGCTCACTCAGCAGGCGTGGCGGCAGGGTGTCGTCGGCGGCGGTCAGGCCGGCCTTCAGGTTCCACAGCCGCTCCAGGTTCCAGATCCGCTCGCCCGCCTCGATGAAGCTGTCGCCGGTGTAGGCGAAGCCGGTCAGCGCCGTCATCAACTCGGCGAATTCGGGCGCACCGATGCCGAAGGTGGCGAACAGGCAGGATCCGCTCGAATCCAGCGCCGCCGTCAGGTTCTGGAACAGGGCGACCAGCTCCGCCTTACCGTCGATGCTGTCCTTGTCGACCTTGACCGGCACGCCCAGCACCTCGGGGCTGATGGTGTAGCCGCGGACGTGACAACCGCCGCGGTTGTTGGTGGCGTAGTTCAGGCCGATGCCCTGGACCGCGCGCGGATCGTAAGCCGGCATTTCCTGTTTCTTGACGGTCATCGACAGTTCCGGATGGCCGTAGAGGCTGGCCAGCCGGTAGGAGCCCAGTGCGAGCTTCTTGCCGAAGCCCTGGCCGATGCCGGCCAGCCGCACCGCCTCGACCATCGCATCGGCGTTGCCGAAGGTCAGCTCCAGACCCTCGGTGTCCTTCAGCGTGATGATGCCGCGGTCGAACAGCTCCATCGCGCAGGCGACGGTGCCGCCCATCGAGATGGTGTCCAGGCCGTATTCGTTGCAGTAGTAGTTGGCCTTGATCACCGCATCGAGGTTGTCGATCCGGCAATCCGGGCCGAAACCCCAGGCGGTTTCATACTCCGGCCCCTCGCCCTCGCCCTTGTATTTGGGGTGTTTGACCTTGGTGGCGCGGCCGCAGGAGATGATGCAGGAGAAACAGCCCTTCGGCCGCTGCAGCTGGTTGGCCGCCAGCGTCTCGCCGCCCACCTTGTCGGCGGTTTCGAAATGACCGTCCTGGAAGTTGCCGGTGGGCAGACCACCCACCGAGTTCAGGATGTTGACCAGCACGTTGGTGCCGTAGAGGCGCAAGCCGGTGCCGCCGACCGGATGCTCCTTGATCATGGTGCTGGCCTTGCTCACCGCGGCGAGGAAGGCGGCCTTGTCCGCGACGGTGACGGCACCGGTGCCGCGCACCACCACCGCCTTCAGGTTCTTCGACCCCATCACCGCGCCGACGCCGGTGCGGCCGGCCGCGCGCTGCATGTCGTTCATGATGGAGGCGATGAAGGACAGATTCTCACCGGCCGGGCCGATGCAGGCGATCTTGGCGTCGGTCGCCGTCTCGGCGTTCAGCGCCTCGGTCGTCTCGGGAACGTCCTTGCCCCAGAGATGGGCGGCGTCGCGGATCTCCACCTCGTCGTCCTGGATCCACAGATAGACCGGCTTCGGCGAGCGGCCTTCCAGGATCAGCATGTCGTAGCCGGCATATTTCAGCTCCGGCCCCCAGGCGCCGCCGGAATTCGACGCGGCGATGGTGCCGGTCAGCGGCCCCTTGGTCACCACGTCGTAGCGGCCGGCCGATGGCGCGAAGGTACCGGTCATCGGACCCGATGCGAAGATCAGCTTGTTCGCCGGAGACAGCGGATCGACGGCGGGATCCACCTCGTCGTACATGTATTTGGTGCCGAGTCCGCGGGCGCCGATGTAGTCGCGCGCCAAGTCGGTCTTCAGCGCTTCGGTGCCGATCTTGCCGGTGCTGAGATCGATCCGAAGGATTTTTCCTGTCCAGCCGTGCATGATCAGACCTCCGCAAAGGCGTTCTTGAGCTTGGTGGCGAAGGAGCGTTTGCGCGCCTGCGCCGACACCGTGTCCTCGACCCATTCCAGTGCGTGGGTGGGGCAGATCGTCGCGCAGGCCGGATCGCCGCCGCAGGTGTCGCATTTCAGGATCTGCGACCCCAGGAAGTCCCAGGAGGCGCAGCCGAACGGGCAGGCCTGCACGCACATCTTGCAGCCGATGCATTTCGACTGATCCAGCTCGACTTGGCCGTTGGCCGGGTTGCGGTGCATCGCCTTCGGCATGCAGACGGTGGTGCAGGCGGCGTCTTTGCACTGCTGGCACATCATGGGGACGGAGAAGCCTTCGCGTTCCCAGGTGTAGACATGGATGCGGGAGGCTTTCGGTCGAAAGTCTCCCTCATGCTCCATGGAGCAGGCGAGTTCGCAGTTGCGGCATCCGGTGCATTTGTCCGGATGGATCATCAGCATCATGCTCATGGTCGGGTGACCTCCTGATAACCGTGACGCGGGCTCCGCTTCTCAGCGCTCCTGTCGAGTATGTTCCGGCCGTTCCGGCGGGCCGGTCTCGGGCGTCCGGTGTTGGGCTGGTTCCTCGGGTCGTGGCTTGGCCGGCTTGCGGCAACAGGGGATCGCCGCCGGAGCGGCGGAGAAACCGCCGGGCGTGGCCAGAATCTGGATGTGGGGCATGGGGGACCGGCCCGGGGATGAAGCCGGCCTGTCGTGATCGGGACGCCCGTCAGGGCGGATGGCACCCCAGGGTGTTCGTTGTCGATCCGCCGGAGCCCGGGGCTGTCGGGCGGACGGTCCGCGTTGTTGGGGTGACCATAATCGTTGACCCGTTGTGATCGAATGAACACAGGGCCCGGCTGTTAACTATGTCTGGAGGGCGGGGCCGCCAATCTTTGGTCCAGACTGCTCTTTCATATCACCAGTGCTGCATGCGCCGATATGATTTACATCAACGCCACTGCGCTGGTTATGGTGAAGACATAGAACCGGCCCTAGGGGAAGGCCTCGATTTCTTCGGAAACTTACCGATGCACGAATTGTCATTGTGCGAAAGCATCGTCACCCTAGTGGTCGAAAGCGCCGGACGGGAGGGCATCCGCCGGGTGACCCGTGTCACGGTGGACATAGGCGCGGGCGCCGCCATCGATCCGGACGCGCTGCTGTTCTGCTTTCCCCTGGTGACGGAGGACACGCTGGCCGCCGGAGCGGAACTCGCGATCGAGCGGAAGGCGCTGAAGGCGCGCTGCGACGCCTGCGGCACCGACTACGCGCCGGACACGCTGATCGCTCCATGCCCGGCTTGCGGTGGGACCCGGCGTACGCTGCTGGCCGGCCGTGACATGCGGGTGGTGTCGTTCGAAGGGGAATAGAGTTCCGGCAGTGAGAACACGAGATGGGGCGGACCCTCGTCCCCATATGCAATACGTTCAGGGCGGAGGTATTCCTGTAGGGGCGGGTTGCTGGATAATCATCCCACATCATACGGACCGGTCCGCCCACCCCCCGCCGGTGGCGATCCGCCGTGCCGCCGTCTCGATCAGCTGGTATTTCACACTGCTGACGGTGGCTTCCCGGAACCAGTTGATCAGGTCGCCCCAGGGATCGACGATCTTGGCGAGGCCGGAGACGAACGCGACGACCGCACCGACGTCGATGTGTCCCTGCACCACGTACCAGCCGCCGATGCCAAGAACCACCGCGACACCGAGGTGGTGCAGCAGGTTCATCAGGAAGTTCATCCCGAACTTCAGCGTGTAGATGCCCATATTCAGCGCGAAAACGGTGTCGATGCGCTTGGGCTGGTCCCGGCTGTCGGCCACCGTGTTTCCGGTGCTGCCGATGATGTTGCTGCTGATCTGGCGCAGCGTCCTGATGCGCATCGCCGCCCGCCGGTTGATCGCCCGCTGGATCAGCGGAACGATGATCATCTGCGGCAGGAAAACCAGCGCGCTGACCAACGCGAATTCCAGCCGCAGATGGGCAATGTAGACGAGCACACTGACCAGGATGCCGGTCTGGAGCAAGGGTTCTGACACGCTGATGCCGACGAAGTTGCCGATCGGTTCCGCTTCCGACAGGACCAGCGCGATTTCCACGCCCTCCTCTTCCTGTGAATCGTGCCGGCGCGGAACGCAGCGGGCCAAGCTGAGGATGGTCATGCGCAGATGCCGCACCGCCCTTTCGCTGACCCAGCCCCGGTAGAGGTTCAGGATGAACTTGAGCACACCTTCGAGGAGCGCGATGCCGAAATAGGCGACCGACAGCCAGACGATCGCGGACAGCGATCTCGACGAGATGGCATCATTGACGATGCGCCGCTGGATCTCGAGCGGCCAGATGCTCAAAAGGAAGACCATGACGGAAAGGACCGCCAGCCCGACCTGATGCTTGCCGCTGTGGCGCCAGACATAGCCGCCGACCGACGCCGGCAGCGGTCCATTGCCTTGTCCGCGCAGCGCAACTCCGGAGGCTGCCCGTTCTTCCATCATGCCGGCGCGCCTGCCGCCGCCCGCCGCGGATGGCACCGGCCGACCGTGGCAGCGTTGTCGAGACCGTTCTTCATGTCGCCCGTTCCCCTGTACGTTGCACCGCCACGCATCACTCGTAGCGCAGCGCTTCGATCGGCTGGAGGCGGGACGCCTTGCGGGCCGGGTAGAAGCCGAAGAAGACCCCGATCACAGCCGCAAAGCCGACCGCCAGAAGGATCGCCGGCACGCTCAATTCCGTCTGCCAGTGCGCCCAATGCCCGATGGTGAAGGCGGCGGCGGCACCGACGGCGATCCCGATCAGCCCGCCGGTCAGCGACAGCGTCAAGGCTTCGATCAGGAACTGGCCCAGGATGTCGCGGCTGCGCGCTCCGACGGCAAGGCGCAGCCCGATTTCCCGGGTCCGCTCGGTCACGCTGACCAGCATGATGTTCATGATGCCGATTCCACCCACCACCAGCGACACCGAGGCCACCGCCGCCAGCAGCAGCGTCAGCACGCGAGACGATGCCTCCTGTGCCTGGGCGACCTCCGACAGGTTGCGGATCCAGAAATCATCGTCCTGTGCGGATTGAAGATGGTGGCGCTGCCTCAGCAGGTCGTGGATCTGCGTCCCGGCGGCATGCATGTCGGCACCCTCGCGCATCTTGACCAGGATGGCGCCCACCGCCCGCCGGCTCACCTCGCTGCCGCCCAGCACGCGGTTGCGCGCCGTGCTCAGAGGCATGACGACTGTGTCGTCCTGATCCTGGCCCTGCATGCTTTGGCCCTTGCGGTCCAGCACGCCGACCACGGTGAACGGCACCTTCTTGATGCGGATCAGTTGGCCGACCGGATCCGCGTTGCCGAACAGCGTGGACGCCACCGTCTGGCCGAGCAGCGCCACCTTGGCCGCGCGGTCCTCTTCCGCTTGTTCGAAGGGCCTGCCCTGGCCGACGCCCCAATCCCGCGCCGCCAGAAAGTCGGTGGTGGTGCCGAAGATCACGGTGGACCAGTTGAGGTTGCCGTAGATGATCTGGGCCGTGCCGCGCACGCCCGGTGCCGCGACCAGAATCTCGGGGACTTCCCGCTGCAGGGCCTGGGCGTCGTCCTCGCTCAGCGTCATCTGGGTGCCGAAGCCCAGACGCACGCCCCCGGAGGTGATCGCGCCGGACACCACGATGATGAGGTTGGAGCCGAGGCTGTCGATCTGTTGGGCGATGCGCGCTTCCGCTCCGGCGCCGACCGCGATCA
>NZ_LGQU01000133.1:0-13166 GCF_003115935.1 Azospirillum sp. TSH20 | reverse complement strand
CCTCCCCCGCCATATCACCTGTGAATTCAATTCACAGATCGCACCCGGCGAAGCATCACATCAGCTTGTCGAGCGTGATCGGCAGGTCGCGGATGCGCTTGCCGGTGGCGTTGTAGACGGCGTTGGCGACCGCTGCGCCGACGCCGGTGATGCCGATCTCGCCGATGCCGCGGGCACCCATCGGCGCCTGCGGGTCGGGGATGTCGGTGTAGAGGATCTCGATGGCGGGAACGTCCATCTGCACCGGCACGTGATAGTCGGCGAGCGAGGCGTTGACGACGCGGCCGCTGCGCGGGTCGAAGTTGGTCTCCTCGGTCAGCGCCAGCCCGATCCCCATGATGATGCCGCCCTTGAACTGGCTCGTCGCCGTCTTGGCGTTCAGGATGCGACCGGCGTCGAAGGAGCCGAGAAAGCGCGAGACGCGGACCTCGCCGGTGATCTCGCTAACCCGGACCTCGCAGAACTGCGCGCCGTAGGAGTGCATCGAGAAGGCTTCCATCTCCGCCGGCGGCGGGGCGGCGGCCTCGCAGACCAGCTCGTCGCGGGCCGCCCGCCGCAGGATCGACTCGTAGCTTTCAAAGCGCGCGGCATCGTCGCGGTGGCCGATGCCGCCGTCCCGCGTCTCGACCTCGGCGAGCGACAGGCCGGCCAGCGGCGAATCGTTGCCGGCGAGCTTCAGCAGTTCCTCGACGAAGACCTCCGCCGCGGCGATGACGGCGCCGCCGACCGAAGCCGTCTGCGTCGATCCGCCGGCGATCACCCCGCGCGGCAGGGTCGTGTCGCCATACTCGAAACTGACCTTTTCGAGCGGCACGCCGAGCCGGGCGGCGATGTGCTGGACCTGCGCCGTCGCCGTGCCCATGCCCATGTCGTGCACCGCGGTCGAGACGGTGACCTGCCCGCCGGCTGTCAGCCTGATCCGCGCCGCACCGCCGGGGAAGCGGTGGTAGGGGTAGGTTGCCGTCGCGCAGCCCATGCCGATCAGCCATTCGCCGTCCCGCCGCCCGCGCGGCGTCGGGCTGCGGCGGTCCCAGCCGAACCGTTCCGCGCCCTTGTCATAGGCGTCGATCAGGTGGCGGGAGGAGAAGGGCTTGCCGCTGGTCGGGTCCTTGTCCGGCTCGATGCGGCGGCGCAGTTCGATCGGATCGAGCCCGAGCTTTTCCGCAAGCTCATCAATCGCGCATTCCAGCGCGAAGGTGCCGACGGACTCGCCGGGCGCCCGCATGAAGGTGTTCGCAAGCATGTCCATGTCGGCGACCTCCTGGGCCAGCCGGATGGACTTGGCGGCATAGAGGTGGCGGGCCGGGAAGGTGAACTGCTCCGGACAGGAGTTGTGGGTGGTCATCGCCACGATGCCGATGTGGATCAGCGCGTCAAGTCGGCCGTCGGCGCCGGCGCCCAGCGCCACCCGCTGCTCCGTCAGCGTCCGGCCGCCGACGATGCGGAACACCCCCTCGCGCGACAGCATGATGCGCACCGGCCGGCCGGCGAGCTTGGCGGCGGCGCAGGCGAGGATCTGGTGGTCCCACAGGCATTTGCCGCCGAAACCGCCGCCGACGAAGGGGGAGGAGACGCGGACCTTGTCGGGCGCCAGGCCGAAGATGTCGGCCAGCTGCCCCGCCGTCAGGTCGAGAAGCTGGCTGGCGTCATGCACCCTCAGCTCGTCGCCGCTCCAGGCCACGGTCGCGGCGTGCAGCTCGATGGCATTGTGGTTGTGCCGCGGCGTCCGGTAGATCTGGTCGACCTGCACCGCGGCGGCTTTCAGGGCGGCCTCGGCATCGCCGATCTCGACCACCGGTGGCTGGCCCAGGATGTTGTCCAGCTGGCGCGGCGTCTTCTTCGCCTCGTCGAAGGAGGTCACGGCCGGCAGCGGCGCATAGTCGGCCGTCACCAGCGAGGCGGCATGGTCGGCCTGCTCCTGAGTCTCGGCCAGGACGACGGCGATGGGCTGGCCGTTCCAATGGATCTCGTCATCCTGCATGACCGGCAGGTCGCTCGCCCCGGCGGCGGTCGGCGACGACATCATCAGGGACGGCGCCTTCATCCGCGGCGCGTTGCGGTGGGTCATGACCAGCACGACGCCGGGCGCCGCTTCGGCCGCCGCGGTATCGAGCGCCGTGATCCGCCCGCGCGCAATGGTGCTGAAGGCGAGCGCCGCGTAGCACAGGCCCTCATAAGGAAACTCCGCGGCGAATTGAGCCTTGCCCTGCACCTTCAGCGGCCCGTCGATGCGCGAGACCGGCTGCCCCAGTGCCCCATGCTTGTGCAGCATCGGATCCTGCGTGACTGCCGGCTGCCAGCGGCCGGGCCGGGTGTTCGCGGAATCGGATTGCATGCTCATGCGTCGTCTCCCGTCAGTTCGCCGAGGACGGCGACGATCGTCCGCTTCGCCAGCTCGATCTTGAAGGCGTTGTCGCGAAGCCCGGTCGCGGCGGCCAGTTCCGCCTCCGCCGCGGCACGGAAGCTCTCCGGGCTGGCCGGCCGGCCCTTCAGCGCCGCTTCGGCCGCCGAGGCCCGCCACGGCTTGTGGGCGACACCGCCGAGCGCCAGCCGCACGTCGCGCACCGTCTCGTCATTGTCGATGTCGAGGGCGGCGGCGACCGAAACCAGGGCAAAGGCGTAGCTCGCGCGGTCGCGGACCTTGCGGTAGGTGGAGCGGTGGGCGAAGGGCAGGGCTGGGATCTCGACCGCGGTGATCAGTTCTCCCGGCTTCAGTTCGGTCTCGATGTCCGGCCGGTCGCCGGGCAGGCGGTGCAGGTCGATCAGTGGGATGCTGCGCGGCCCCGCCGGACCCTCCAGATGCACCGTGGCGTCGAGCGCGGCGAGCGCCACGCACATGTCGGACGGATGGGTGGCGACGCAGGCCGGCGACGCGCCGAGGATGGCGTGGTATCGGTTGAAGCCGTCGCGCGCGTCGCAGCCGGACCCCGGCTGCCGTTTGTTGCAGGCCGCAACATTGTCATAGAAGTAGCGGCAGCGCGTGCGTTGCAGGATGTTGCCGCCGACCGTCGCCATGTTGCGGATCTGGGCGCTGGCCCCGGCAAGGATCGCGCGGGTGAGGAGCGGGTAATGCTTGCGCACATGGCCATCGGCGGCCAGCGCGGTGTTGGTCGCCGCCGCCCCGATCAGCAGACCGCCGTCGGCGCGCGGCTCGATCGTGCGCGGCAGGCCGGTGACATCGACCAGCATCTCCGGCCGCTCGACCGTTTCGCGCATCAGATCGATCAGATTGGTGCCGCCACCGAGATAACGCGCCGCGGCGTTGCCCTTGGCCAGTTCGATGGCGGCGGAGGCGTCGGAAGCCCGTTCATAGGTGAAGGGGTTCATGCCCGTGCCCCCTCCTGCGTCTTGACCAGCGTTTCGGAGATGGCCTCGATGATGCCGTTGTAGGCGCCGCAGCGGCAGAGATTGCCGCTCATGCGTTCGCGCAGTTCGGTCTCGTCGATGGCGACGCTGTCCGCCGACAGGTCGGCGGTAACGACGCTCGGGATGTTGCGTTCGATCTCGCGCGCCATGGCGACGGCGGAACAGAGCTGGCCGGGCGTGCAATAGCCGCACTGGAAGCCGTCATGCTCGACGAAGGCCTGCTGCAGCGGATGCAGGGTACCGTCGCTGCCCAGCCCTTCGACGGTGGTGATGTTGCGGCCCTGATATTGGACCGCCAGCGCCAAGCAGGAATTGATGCGTTCGCCGTCGACCAGTACGGTGCAGGCGCCGCAGGCGCCCTGATCGCAGCCTTTCTTGGTCCCGGTGAATCCCAGGCTGTTGCGGAGGAGGTCGAGCAGCGAGCTGCGGATGTCCGCTTCGACCTCGACGCTTTGCCCATTGATGGTGAAGTTCATCAGCGCATTCCCCATATCGGAACGGGTCCTGCCCGACGGCAGACCACGGCCGGCCCCCGCCTCGCTGGCGGATTGAGCCGGCTTGTCAACCGTCAACGGCGCTGGAAATCACGCTGGTCGGGTAAAAAAGCCCTCTCCCGCCCCGGGAGAGGGAAGGGGCCCATGCGGAGCATGGGAAGGGTGAGGGGTGATCCAGACATGGATTTTTGATCCTTGCCTTACCCCTCACCCTCCCCACGCCTGCGGCGCGGGTCCCCTCCCTCTCCCCGGGGGGAGAGGGGATCTATCGCCATTCAGATCCGCTGTTCAGTTTTCGGATCGAACAGGTTCGCCCGCGCCATGTCGATCATGAAGTCGGCGGTTTCGCCCTCCGCCACCCGGTCGCTCGGCTTGATGCGGGCGACCACCTCGTGGCCGTTCAGCTCGACATAGGTGATGGTGTCGGCGCCGGTCGGCTCCAGCACGTTGACGCCGCAGGCGACCTTCACCAGCGCCGGGTTGCCGGCTGCGATCGCCGGGTCGTGGCAGGTGATGGCCTCCGGACGGATGCCCAGGATCACCTCCTGGCCCAGCCAATTGCCGGCCTGCTCCGGCGCCTGGAACAGCGGCAGGAAGCCGCTGCGCTCGCGCCCGACGCTGACGCCCAGCCGGTCGCCCTCGGCCGACAGCGTGCCGCGCACGAAGTTCATGGTGGGGGAGCCGATGAAGCTCGCCACATACATGTTGGCCGGCCGCTCGTAGACCTCCTGCGGCGGAGCGAACTGCTGGACAACGCCCTCCTTCATGATGGCGATGCGGCTGGCCAGCGTCATCGCCTCGATCTGGTCGTGGGTGACGTAGACCACGGTGGTGCCGAGCCGCTGGTGCAGCTTCTTGATCTCGGTGCGCATGTCGACGCGCAGCTTGGCGTCCAGGTTGGACAGGGGCTCGTCGAACAGGAAGACCTTGGGGTCGCGGACCAGGGCGCGGCCCATGGCGACGCGCTGGCGCTGGCCGCCCGACAACTGCGCCGGCTTGCGGTCCAGCAGATGCTCGATCTGCAGCAGCCGGGCGACGCGGCGGATGGCGCCGTCGCGCTCGGTCTTCGACTGCCCGCGCATCTCCAGCGAGAAGCCGATGTTCCGCGCCACCGTCATGTTGGGATAGAGCGCGTAGGACTGGAACACCATGGCGATGTCGCGGTCCTTGGGATGGACCTCGTTGACCACGCGCTGGTCGATGCGGATCTCGCCGGCGCTGATCGTCTCCAGGCCGGCGATCATGTTGAGCAGGGTGGATTTCCCGCAGCCCGACGGACCGAGCAGGACGAGGAATTCGCCGTCCGTCAGGTCCAGGTCGATGCCCTTCAGGACCTCGACGCTGCCATACTGCTTGCGGACGTTGTTGATGCTGAGAGTCGCCATCGGAAGATCACCCCTTGACGGAGCCGGCGGTCAGACCGCGGATGAAGTATTTCCCGGCAAGCACATAGACGACGAGGGTGGGCAGGCCGGCGATCATCGCCGCCGCCATGTCGACGTTGTACTGCTTCACGCCGGTGGTGGTGTTGACGAGGTTGTTCAGCGCGACCGTCACCGGCTGGGCGCCGCCCGCCGCGAAGGACGCCCCGAACAGGAAGTCGTTCCAGATCTGGGTGAACTGCCAGATGATCGTCACCACCAGGATCGGCAGCGACAGCGGCAGCATGATCTTGGTGAAGATCTGGAAGAAGCCGGCGCCGTCGATGGTCGCGGCCTTCACCAGATCGTCGGGGATGCTGACGTAGTAATTGCGGAAGAACAGCGTGGTGAAGGCGAGGCCGTACACCACATGCACCAGGATCAGCCCGCCGGCGCTGCCGGCCAGCCCGAGGAAGCCCAGCGTCTGCGCCATCGGCAGCAGGATCACCTGCGACGGCAGGAAGCTGCCGAACAGGATCATGCCGAACACAATGTTGGCGCCGCGGAACCGCCACTTGGTCAGGGCATAGCCGTTCAACGCCCCGAAGATGGTGGAGATGACGACCGCCGGCACGACGATGACGATGGAGTTGAGGAAATAGGGTGCCATGCCGCGGCAATCGGCGCCGATGCAGGCGCGGTTCCAGGCATAGCTCCAGGCATCCAGGCTGAAGTCGCGCGGCAGCGACAGCAGCGACCCGGTGCGGATCTCCTCCGGGCTCTTGAACGAGGTGGTGATCATCAGCAGCAGCGGCAGCAGGTAATAGGCCGCGAACAGCAGGAGGATCAGGTACAGGCCCCAGCGGGCGATGCGCGCGCCGGTGCCCTGCGCCGGCGGCAGGGCGGAGGTCAGGCTAGACACGCTTGCCTCCCTTCAGTTCGGAATAGAGGTAGGGCACGATGATCGCCACCACGGTCGCCAGCATCATCAGCGCGCTGGCCGAACCGATGGCGATCTGGTTGCGGCGGAAGGTCATCTCGTACATGAAGGTCGCCGGCAGGTCGGAGGCATAGCCGGGACCGCCGCCGGTCAGCGCCACCACGAGGTCGTAGCTCTTGACCGCGAGGTGGGCGAGGATGACGAAGGCGCTCATGAACACCGGCCGGACCGACGGCAGGACGATGCCCCAATAGATGCGCGGCAGGCTGGCGCCGTCGAGATAGGCCGCCTTGATGATCTCCTGATCGACGCCGCGCAGCGCCGCCAGGAACAGTGCCATCACGAAGCCGGAGCTTTGCCAGACCGCGGCGATCACCAGCGTGTAGACGGCGGTGTCCTGCTGCACGATCCAGTCGAAGGTGAAGCCGGGGAATCCCAGGTCGCGCACGAATTGCTGGATGCCGATACCGGGATTGAGAATCCATTTCCAGGCGGTGCCGGTGACGATGAAGCTGAGCGCCATCGGGTAGAGATAGATGGTGCGCAACGCCCCTTCGCCGCGGATGCGCTGGTCGAGCAGCACCGCCAGCAGGATGCCGACGATCAGGCTGATGCCGATGAACAGCCCGCCGAAGATCAGCAGATTCTCGATGGCGACGTACCAGCGCTCGATCCGCCAAAGCTTGGAGAAGGCGTCGGCGCCGACCAGATCGTAGGACGGCAGCATCTTCGAATTGGTGAAGCTGATATAGACCGTCCAGGCGATGAAGCCGTAGACGAACAGCAGGATCGCCGCGAAGGACGGGGCAACCACCAGCTTCGACAGATGTCGCTGCGCCACCGCGCGCAGCCCGGTCGCCCGCGGCGGAGCGGCGCTGCTGACGACGGTCCCGGCATCTTCTCCGGGGGCCGGCCGATAGGATGGGGTCTGCATGGTCATGGTGAGATGCTCGGCAGCATTTGTGCCGGCGCTGCACACGGATGCAGGTCGCGCATGTCGGTTCCCTCCCGTGACGGGTTGCTGTTGGACCACCCGGATGAGGTCTCGCCCGGCGGTCGTTCGCTTGGCGGTCACTGTACGCCGCCGATGATGCGCGGGGCGGACAATTTGGTAACGCGGCGCTTTCCCGGAGCCCACGTTGTTACGTGGCTGTTACACAGATGCGCGCGCACATGCGTGGCGGGCGGATTATGGTCTGCGCCAACGAACAAGACTTATCGGGGAGCTTCCATCATGACCGCGCGCCTTCGTGTGTTCCGCGATGCCCAGGACCTTGCCGAGACGCTGGCCGACGAGACGGCGGCCCTGCTGACCGCCGCCATCGCGGCGCGCGGGCGGGCCACCATGGCGCTGCCGGGCGGGCGGACGCCGACGCCGTTCCTGACGGCGCTCGGCCGGCGCGATGTGGATTGGAGCCGGGTGACGGCGACGCTGGTGGACGACCGCTGGCTGCCGCCCGACAGCCCGGACAGCAACGCCTCCACCCTGCACGCAACGCTGCTGGCCGCCGCTCCCGCCATCCGCTTCATCCCGCTTTACACCGGCGCCAAGACGCCGGAGGAGGGGGAGGCCGCCTGCGCCGAGGCTTTGCGCGTCCTCGACGGACCGTTCGACCTGATGGTGACCGGCATGGGGGAGGACGGGCATGTCGCTTCGCTGTTCCCCGATGCGCCGGCCCTCGCCTCTGCGTGGGAAGGAACCGCACCCTGCCGGGCGATGCGCTCCCCCACCGCGCCGCATCCGCGCATGACGCTGACCCTGCCGCGCCTGCTCGACAGCCGGCGCATCGTCGTGCTGATCACCGGCGGCGCCAAGCGCGCGGTGCTGGAACAGGCCCGCGCGGCAGGGCCGGAAGACGCGATGCCGGTGCGCGCCCTGTTGCGCCGGGGCGGGGTCGACACCATGGTCTGCTGGGCGCCGTGATGAATGCCCTCTCCCGGAGCGGGAGAGGGCGTTGACGCGCTGGCAATGTGAATAGGAGTTTGTGCGACGATGAAGAGCCTGTCGGTCGGCCTGCTGGGTTTCGGCCTTGCCGGGTCGGTGTTCCACGCGCCGCTGATCCAATGTGAGCCGCGCCTGCGCCTGACGGCAATCGCCAGTTCGCGCACCGACGACATCCGCCGTGCAGCACCGGAGGCGGTTGCGACGACGGCGGACGCGGTGATCGCCGACCCAAGCATCGACCTCGTGGTGATCGCCACCCCCAACACCAGCCACGCCCCCCTGGCCCGCGAGGCTCTGCTGGCCGGCAAGCATGTGGTGATCGACAAGCCGATGGCGACCACCGCCGCCGAAGCCGACGAGCTGATCGACCTCGCCAAACGGCAGGGCCGGCTGCTGACCGTCTTCCACAACCGGCGGTGGGACAACGACTTCCTGACCCTGCGCGCCTGCCTGGACAAGGGCGAGGTCGGCCGCCCCTATCATTACGAGGCGCATTTCGACCGCTTCCGCCCGCAGATCAAGCAGGGCTGGCGCGAGCAGACGCTGGCCGGGTCGGGCGTGCTGTTCGACCTCGGCGCCCATCTGATCGATCAGGCGCTGACCCTGTTCGGCATGCCCGATCGCATCCTCGCCGATGTGGGATCCCAGCGGCCGGACGCGCAGGTCGACGACTGGTTCCACATCGTGCTCGGCTATGGGCGCATGCGGGCGATCCTGCATTGCGGCACGGTGGTCTGCCGGCCGGGTCCGCGCTTCCAGCTGCATGGCGACCGCGGCAGCTTCCTCAAGCATGGCATGGACGGGCAGGAGGCGGCCCTGCGCGCCGGCCGCCTGCCGACCGAAGCCGGCTGGGGCGGCGACGATCCGGAGAATTTCGCCCTGCTGGTCCAGGCCGACGGCACGGAGCGGCGGGTCGAGACCATCCCCGGCGACTATCCCGCCTTCTACCGCGGCGTGGCGGCATCCATCCTCGACGGCGCCCCGCCGCCGGTGACGGCCGAGCAGGCACGCGACGTGCTGACGGTGCTGGAAGCGGTGCGCAAGGCGGCGGGACTGCCGGCCTGAGATCTCACCCCCGCCCCCTTAATTTTAATTCCGCCAGGGCACCACGCCCGGCGGCAGTCGGCGGCCCAGCAGCCCGGCGGCGATCATCGCCGCCAGCACCACCAGGATGGCGATGACGCCGAGGGCGGCACCCAGCGTCGGGCTGCCGCCTTCCTCCAGCGCATAGACGACGACGCCCAGCGTCTCCCGCCCCTGCGACCATAGCAGGATGGAGACGGTCAGCTCGTTGAATGCGGTCAGGAAGACCAGCAGCCCGCCGGCGGCAGCAGCCGGGGCAACCAGCGGCGCCACCACCGTCACCAGCCGCCGCAGCGGGCCGGCGCCCAACGCGCGGGCGGCCTCCTCCACCGTCGGGTCGAGCGCGGCGCAAGCCGCCTGCACCGGCCGCAGCGCCAGCGGCAGGAAGCGGACCAGATAGGCCGCCAGGATGATCCACAGCGTGCCGTAGAGGCTGACGCCCAGCCCCGGCAGCGGCTTCAGGAACAGCAGGATGCAGCCGATGCCCAGCACCACCCCCGGCACGGCGTGCGGCAACTCCACCAGCACACCGACCGCCCGCGCGATCCGTCCGGTCCCTCCGCCCAGCGCCATGGCATGGGCCAGCGGCACCGCCAGCAGGGCGAGCAGCAGCGCCGCCGATCCCGACAGCAGCACCGAATTGACGAAGGCCCGTCCGACCTGATCGAGCGCCAGCACCTCGCGGTAATGGGCCAGCGTCAGCGTGCCGAAACCGATCGGCAGGCCATAGACGCTGACGAGGCTGGTCGCCAGCAGCGCCGTCAGCGGCGCCGCGACCATCAGCGCCAGCACGCCCCAGGCAAGCCCCTCCACCGCCACACGGGCGGAGCCGAGCGCCACCGGCGCCATCGACCGGGCGCCGCCGGGCAGGCGGCTGGAGATGCGGGCCTGCAGGATGGTCTGGGTGGCGATGCCGAGGCAGGCGACGATGCCGATCAGGGCGGCCAGCACCGCCACCTCCGGCAGGGCAGACGGCCCGAAGCCGGCCAGCCGCCGGTAGATCAGCGTCGGCAGCATCGGAATGCCCGCCGGCACGCCCAGCAGAGCCGGCACCCCGAAATTCCCCAGCGCGGCGACGAAGGCCATCGCCAGACCCGCGATCAGCCCCGGCAGGCAGAGCGGCAGCACCACGCTTCGCACCGCCCGCCACAGCCCGGCCCCCGACGCCCGCGCCGCCTCCAGCACATCGCCGGGAATGGCGCGCAACGCCGCGCGCAGGGCGAGGAAGACCAGAGGCGCATGCTCGATCCCCATCACCAGGATCATGCCGGCCGCCGACTGCACCGGGTTCGCCGTTCCGACCGGCGGGGCAAGGCCGAGCGGCTTCAGGATCGGACTGCCCGACCCGGCCAGATGCGTCCAGGCCATCGCCACGATCTGCGGCGGAATCATCAGCGGCAGGATCAGGGCGAAGGTCATCGCGGTGCGGGCGCGCAGGTTCGTCAGCCCGACCAGCAGGGCGAACGGCCCGCCGATCAGCGCTGCGGTCAGCGTGGCGCCGGCCGCGATGGCGATGCTGTTCGTGGTGGCCCGCCAAGTCGCGGGGGAGTCGGCCACGCGCGCGAGCACCGCCGCGTCGCCGGCCTCCCATAGGAGGCGCAGGACCGGGAGCAGGACGAGCAGGCCGATGAGCAGGGGCCAGCCGGGGAGGGTGGGGAACGCGCCTTTCCCCACCGTTCGACTACCCGAGGCGATCCCCCTCTCCCCCCCGGGGAGAGGGTCGGGGTGAGGGGGATGCATGGCGTGGATTTTCCCAGGAGGGTCCACGTGCGCGATTCTTGAAAGTCCTCGCAACGCGTCCCCCTCACCCTAACCCTCTCCCCGGGGGGGAGAGGGGATCCGTCTCGGTCCGCACCAACCCACTCACCCGCCGAACAGGTCGGCGAAGGCGCGTTTGTTGGCGTCGTCCTCGGCCAGCGCCTTGGCAGGGTCGAAGGGCAGCAGGGTGATCGTCGCCGGATTGGGGAAGCCCGCCGGCGGTGTCACCCCTGGCAGCGCCGGCAGGAAGCCCTGGGCCGAGGCCAGCTCCTGCCCCTCGCGGCTCAGCAGGAAGTCGATGAAGGCCTTGGCCGCCGCCGGGTTCTTCGCGGTGCTGAGGATCGCCACCGGCTCGCTGACCGCGCTGACGCCCTCCGTGGGGAAGACGAAGGCGACGGGGGCGCCCTTCAGATGCTCGCGGATCGGCAGGTAATCGACGACCATGCCATAGAGCTTCGCCCCGCCGGCCACATCCTTCAAGATGCCGCCGTTGCCCTTTGCCGCGGTGGTGCCGTTGCGCTGCAACGCCTCGTAATAGGCCATGCCGAGCGACGGCTGCGCCTTGATCGACGCCATGTGGATGGCGGCGGCGCCGGAATAGAGCGGGCTCGGCATCACCGTCGTGCCCTTGGCCTCCGGTTTCAGCAGATCCTGCCAGGAGGTCGGCTTCATCGGCGCCGCGGTGTTGTAGACGATGCCGGTGGTGATCAGCTTGGTGCCGAACCAATAGCCCTGCGCGTCATGCGTGCCCGGGCGGTAGCCGGCCACCGGAGCACCCTCGTAGGGCTGCAGCCGCTTCTCCGCCTTCAGCGATTCCATCGTCACCGCGTCGGCGATCAGCAGCAGGTCGGGTTGCGGCGCCCCGGCAGTGAACTCGGCCCGCAGCTTGTTCATCAGCTCGGTGGTGCCGTTGCGGATCCACTCGACCTCGACACCGGGGTTCTTCGCCTTGAAGGCCTCCACCGTCTGGCGGGCGTCCGGCTCCAGCTGCGAGGTGTAGAGCACCAGCTTGCCGGTGGCGCCGTCCGCCTGCGCGGCCTGGGAAACGGCGGCTGGGCCGAGCGCCAGCGTCAGCACCGTGGCGAGGGTGGTGAGGAACGCCTTCATCTCTGTCGTCTCCGTTGGATCGGCGGTGAGCTGTGTCTTAGCCCAAGCCCGTGACAGGCATGTGACGGCCGGTCGAATGACCCAGTCAGTCGATCAGCTTTCCGTCCTTGAAGAAGGGATAGGGGCCGTCATAGTCGCCGATCACGGCGGTGTGGCTGACCACGCCGGTGTCGGCGCGCCACATGTGGATCTGATAGCCCGGCGGTTCCATCACGAAGGCGGACGGCGCGTCGTCGCGCAGGTCGAGCGCCACCTGATGCGCGGTCGACGGCGCGGTGGAGGCGATGGTGCCGGCCCAGCGCACCTGGATCGGCCGATGCAGATGGCCGCACAGCACCCGCTCCACTTGGCGATGGCGGCGGACCACGTCGGCCATCGCGTCGGCGCCGTTCAAGCCCAGCCGGTCCATATGGCCGATACCGGTGGCGAAGGGCGGATGGTGCTGGAAGACGATGGTCGGCCGCTCCGGCTGCTCCGCCAGCCGCGCGTCGAGCCAGCAGAGCCGCTCGGCACAGACCTCTCCCGCGCCGGAACCGGGCAGGACGGTGTCCATGGCGATCAGCCGCACCGGCCAGTCCTCCACCGTGTAGTGGAAGAAACGGCTGTCGCCGACGCGGGCCTTGAGGTCGGGAAAGGCTTCGGCCAGCCCGGTGCGTTCGTCATGGTTGCCGGGCACGGCGAACAGCGGCATGTCGAGCGGGCGCAGCAGGCCGAGCAGCCGCTCATACTCCTCCGCATGGCCGGCATCGACGAGGTCGCCGGTGGCGAGGATCACGTCGGGGCGCGGGGTGAGCGCCAGGACCGCGGCGACCGCGCGCTCCAGGAAGGGCGCGGTGTCGACGCGGCGGTAGGCGAGGCGGCCTTGCGGCTTGATGTGGGTGTCGGTGATCTGGGCGATGATCATGGGGTGCGCCTTGGGAGTAAGTGTTTAATTTGGAAGCGTTAGACCCCCACCCCAACCCTCCCCCGCTGGGCGGGGGAGGGGGCAGGTGCTGAGGCGGGAGAGTGGCGGCAGTCCCTCCCTCGCCCAGCTCTCGCACAAAGCTATGCTTTGTGCTGACGCGGCAGGCGGACCGTAGGTCCGCTGAGAGCGGGGGAGGTTAGGTGGGGGT
>NZ_LGQU01000090.1:0-14092 GCF_003115935.1 Azospirillum sp. TSH20 | reverse complement strand
TCTCGCTCTTGGTCGCCACGGCAGCGACGCCATCCTTGGCAATGGCGGTGACGGTCAGGTCGAAATCGACATCGCTGTTCGACGGCGGGGTGATGGTCAGACCGGTCAGTTGGGCCGGGGTCAGAGTCCAGGTCCCGTCGGCATTGTGTGTGCCCGCGCTGAGCGTTGCCCCGGTGGGAACGCCGGCGATGACGATGCTCAGCGTTTCCGAACCGTCGGTGTCGGTCAGGGCGGGGCTGATCGTCAGGGCGATGGCGGTGTCTTCGTTGCCTTGGGCGGCGGTGACGGTCAGGGTCGGGGTGTCCGACACCGGATTGACGGTCACCGGCAGCGTCCGGGACACCGACACCGCATCGGCGCTGCCGTCCTTGGCCGTGGCGGTGACGGTCAGGGTGAAGTCCACGTCGCTGTTCGACGGCGGCGTGACGGTCAGACCGGCAAGCTGCGCCGGCGTCAGTGTCCAGGTCCCGTCGGCGTTGTGCGTGCCTGCGCTGAGCGTCGCCCCGGTAGGAACGCCGGCAATGACAATGCTCAGAGATTCCGAACCGTCGGTGTCGGTTAGGGCGGGGCTGATCGTCAGGGCGATGGCGGTGTCTTCGTTGCCACGCGCAGCGGTGACGCTCAGCGTCGGCGTGTCGGTTACCGGGTCGACGGTGACGCGCAGGGTTTCGCTCTTTGTCGCTTCGACGGCGGCGCCGTCCTTGGCGATGGCGGTGACCGTCAGGTCGAAATCGACATCGCTGTTCGACGGCGGCGTGATGGTCAGACCGGCCAGTTGGGCCGGGGTCAGAGTCCAGGTGGTGGTGCCGTCCGGTTGGGTCACGGAACTGCCGGCGCTGAGCGTCGCACCGGCCGGAACGCCGGCGATGGTGATGCTCAGGGCTTCCGAGCCGTCCAGATCGGTCAGCGCCGGGTTGATCGTCAGGGCGATGGCGGTGTCTTCGTTGCCCCGAGCGGCGGTGATGCTCAGTGTCGGGGTGTCCGACACCGGATTGACGGTCACCGGCAGCGTCCGGGTCACCGAGACCGCATCGGCAGTGCCGTCCTTGGCCGTGGCGGTGACGGTCAGGGTGAAGTCGACGTCGCTGTTCGACGGCGGCGTGACGGTCAGGCCGGCAAGCTGATCCTTGGTCAGCGTGATCGAGCCACCGGTGACGGTCAGCACGTCGCCCGCCGTATTGCCGAGGGTCGCACCGGCGGGGATGCCGCTGATGGTGATGCTCAGCGTCTCCGAGCCATCCAGATCGGTCAGGGCCGGGTTGATCGCCAGCGCGATGGCGGTGTCTTCATTGCCGGTGGCGGCGGTGACGCTGAGCGTCGGGGTATCGGTCACCGGATCGACGGTGACGCGCAGGGTTTCGCTCTTGGTCGCTTCGGCAGCGACGCCGTCGTTGGCGATGGCGGTGACCGTGAGGGTGAAGTCCGCGTCGCTGTTCGCCAGCGGCGTGATGGTCAGGCCGGCGAGCTGCGCCGGAGTCAGCGTCCAGGTTCCGTCGGCATTGTGCGTGCCGGCGCTGAGCATCGCCCCAGCCGGAACGCCGGCGATGGAGATCGTCAGCGCCTCCGACCCGTCGGTGTCGGTCAGGGCCGGGCTGATGGCCAGCGGGATGGCGGTGTCTTCATTGCCCTGGGCGGCGGTGACGGTCAGGGTCGGCGTGTCCGACACCGGATTGACGGTGACCAGCAAGGGCGCGCTGGTGCTTGCCGTGGCGGCATCGCCGTCCTTACTGGTGGCCGTGACGGTGAGGGTGAAGTCCTCGTCGCTGTTCTCCGGCGGCGTGATCGCCAGACCGGCCAACTGGGCAGGCGTCAGGGTGATCGAGCCGCCGGAGATGGTCAGCGCCTCGCCGGCCGCGTTGGTCAGAACCGCTCCGTCCGGAATCCCGGAGATGGTGATGCTGAGGGTTTCCGATCCATCCGTGTCCGTCAGGGCCGGATTGATCGTCAGGGCGATCGCCGTGTCCTCGTCGCCTGCCGCCGTCTGGACGGTGAGCGTCGGCGTGTCCGACACCGGCGCGACCGCCACCGCAAGGGTCTGTGTCACCGATACCGGGTCGGCAGTGCCGTCCTTGGCCGTGGCGGTGACGGTCAGGGTGAAGTCCACGTCGCTGTTCTGCGGCGGCGTGATGGTCAGCCCGGCGAGCTGGGCCGGCGTCAGCGTCCAGGTTCCGTCGCTATTGTGGATGCCGGTGCTGAGCGTCGCGCCGCCCGGAACGCCACTGATGGTGATGCTCAACGTTTCCGACCCGTCGAGGTCGGTCAGCGCCGGGCTGATGGTCAGCGGAATGGCGGTGTCTTCATTGCCGGATGCGGCGCTGACCGTCAGCGTCGGCGTATCGGTCACCGGGGTCACCGTGACCACCAGCGGCATGCTGGTGCTGGCCGGAGCGGCGGTGCCGTCCCGGCTGGTCGCGGTGACGGTGAGGGTGAAGTCCGCGTCGCTGTTCAGCGGCGGCGTGATCGCCAGGCCGGCAAGCTGGGCAGGCGTCAGGGTGATGGAACCGCCGGAGATGGTCAGCGCCTCGCCGGCCGCGTTGGTCAGCACCGCCCCGTCCGGGATGCCGCCGATGGTGACGCTCAGGGTCTCCGACCCGTCGGTGTCGGTCAGGGCCGGACTGATCGTCAGCGGGATCGCCGTATCCTCCGCCCCCGTCACCGCCGCGACGCTGAGCGTCGGCGTGTCGGAGACCGGATTGACGGTGACCGGCACCGTGGCGGTGACACTGTTGGGGGTGGCGCTGCCGTCGGTGCTGGTGGCGGTCACGGTCAGCGAGAAGCTGTCGCCACTGTTGGGCGGCGGCGTCAGCGTCAGGCCGGGAATCTGCGAGGAGGTCAGCACGATGCTGCCGTTCACCACCGTCAGCACCGCGCCGGACCCGTCGCGCAGCACCGCCCCGTCCGGAATGCCGGACAGGGTGACGGTCAGCACCTCCGTCCCGCCGGTGTCGGTCAGGGCGGCGGCGATGTTGAGGGCGATCGCCGTGTCCTCGTCGCCCGACACGCCGTCCACCGTCAGGCTGGGCGTGTCGGACACCGGCGCCGGCGTGGTGGTGGCAGCGGCGGTAAGGTCGGGCGCAGCGGTCGGGGCGTCCAGGACGGTGACGGGGGCGGCGTTGGGGACGGTCCCGTCGTCGATGACCTGATCGGGCGTCTCGGGCACGGGGATGTCCGGCAGCGCGACGGCGAGTTCGGTATAGGTGGTCGTCGTGCGCGCGTTTGACAGCAGCTCCGCCCGCTCCACCGCGCTGCCGGTGGCCTCGCGGCTCTCCCCCTCCGACAGGCCCGATCCTTCGGGGCCGACCGGGCCGGAGCCACGGGTGCCTTCGGTGCGCAGGACATCGCCGTTCAGAAGCAGCGCGTTCACCGCCCGGTCGGAGGCGACCGCCACCGATTCGCCGACGACGGTGCCGGTCTGCACCGCGCCGCCGACCATCAGATCCTCGGCGCCGCGGTAGTCGGTCTGAACGTAGCCCAGCGTGTCGTCGGGCCGCTGCAGTTGGACCGCGCTCGCCTCGTGGATGACGCCGCCCAGCCGGGTGCCGTCGACCTGCTGCAGGAGGGTCAGATCGTCCAGGATCTGACGATCGTCGACCGCCGGGACATTGCCTTGAACCGCTTCCTCAGCCATCGGACCGCTCCATAAGAGGGATGCGAAGTCGCACCACGCCACTCGTCACGACCCTAGGTTCTAGCGCTCTGACTTGCTTGTGATAAGAAACATCCTGTGATGAGTTTCAACAGCTTGGACGCTGAACCGACGATCGCAACCATCCTGCCGGCTGCGCTCCACGACACGAAACCACTTGGAAACGCTTGGTTTTCTTCCCCTTTTCCGCAGGTTCTGAAGGGGTGCGCGTAACACCTTTTGTCACTCGGTTGCCTTTTGTTGCTATTCGCGGATTTACCTATCACTAGCAATTGTGGTGTTGATTAGCGCCCGGTTAACTCCGTGAACAGGTTGGTCGTCTTGCAGTCCGCAGCCCCGTCCACCATCCGCTCCGCACCGCGCACCGTAGCGGCAAATGCGTCTTCCGGCAGCGACCGGGCGGCCGAAAAGGCGGCCCGGCGCCTGCTGTCGGGCATGCTGGGGCCGCGCCGCGACCGGGCGATGCTGGTGCTGGCGTCCTTCGCGCTGAACATCTTCGCGCTGGCGCTGCCGGTCACGCTGCTGCACGTCTACGACCGCATCCTGCCGAACGAGTCCTATGGCACCATGCTTCTGCTCGGCATCGGCTGCGGGGCGGCGGCGGTGATGGAGGCGATCCTGCGCGTCGCGCGCTCGGCGCTGACCACCTGGATGGGCGCCCGGATCGAGCATCGGTCGAGCGCGGCGCTGATCGACCGGCTGATGCACATGCCGCTGAACGCCTTTTCCCAGCAAGGGATCGGCACCCATTTCGAGGTCTATCGCGCCATCAAGATGGTGCGGGAGTTCTATTCGGGCCAGGCGTTGCAGTCGGCCATCGACATCCCCTTCGCCGTTCTCTACCTGGGACTGATCGCCCTGCTGGCCAGCTGGCTGGCGGTGATCCCGGTGGCGGTGCTGGCGCTGTTCCTGATCGTCGGCGCCGTGCTGGGCCGGCGGATGCGCCGGGCGCTGGAAAGCCGCCACACGCTGGAGGAACGGCGCCTGAACTTCATCAGCGAGGTGCTGGCCGGCGTCCATACGGTGAAGGGGCTGGGGGCGGAGGCCGGGCTGCTGCGCCGTCACGAACGCCTCCAACAGGGCTGCAGCGAGGAGGATTTCGCCGTCGCGCGGCTCAGCGGTTCGGCCTCCGTCGTCGCCGCCACGCTGGCGCAGGCGACGATGATGCTGGTGGTGATCCTGGGCAGCGTGTCGGTGATCGACGGCACGATGACCACCGGTGTGCTAACGGCCTGCTCGATGCTGGCCGGACGCTGCGTGCAGCCGGTGCAGGCATTGTTCGACCGCTGGGTCCGTTACCAGTCGGTGTCGCTGGCCCTGCGCCGCATCGGCCATGTCCTGCTGGAAGTCGGAGTTGACGGTGCCGCAGCGCAGCCGCAAGCAGACGGCACGTCCGAAGGCGCGGTCACCACGCCGCTGGCCCCCGGCTCCATCGAGATGGACAAGGTCCGCTTCGCCTATGACCGCGGGCCGGAGATCCTGAGCGGCCTGTCGCTGAGCGTCGGGCCGGGCGAGTTCCTGGGTGTGGTGGCGACCAACAGTTCGGGCAAGACCACGCTGCTGCGCCTGATCCTGGGCGTGCTGCGGCCAAGTTCGGGCGAGGTGCGGGTCGGCGTGCGCGCCCTGACGGAGGCCGACGCCATGACCGGCATCGGCGGCGTCGTCTATGTCGGCGAGCATCCGGAACTGTTCAAAGGCACCATCCTGCAGAACCTGACCCTGTTCGACCCCGGCCGGGCCGATCTGGCGATGGAGGTCTGCCGCCGCCTGGGCCTCGACCGCCGCATCGCCAGCCTGCCGCAGGGCTATGAGACCATCGTCGGCGACGCCTCGCAGGAGGCGCTGCCGCGCGGCGCCCGCCAGCTGATCTGCCTCGCCCGCGCGCTGGTGCGCGAGCCCGCCGTGCTGCTGCTGGACGAGCCGAACTCCTCCCTCGACGTCGAGTCCGACAAGGCCTTTCGCCGCGCGCTGGACGAGCTGCGCGGCAGCGTCACCATCCTGCTGGTCACCAGCCGTCCGTCGCTGCTGTCGCTGGCCGACCGGGTGGTGCAGATCGTCGACGGCCATGCCGTCACCCGCAATCCGGAGGCCGGAAGCGTCGGCGGGCAGCCGACCCTGGTCGCCGCCTCCGCCCCGGCGGCCGAGGCGGAGGCCAAGACCGGCGCGGAGCCGATCCGCGCCGCCCATGACGACGGCGACATCCTGCGCCGCCGGCTGGCCGAAGCGTCGGCGGTCGGTGCCTGCATGGTCCCGCTGCTGGACGCGCTCGGCTGGCGCGGCGCGCCGCAGACGCTGGCGGAGGCCCTGCCCCACTTCTCCGAGGTGCAGACGGTGGAGGAGCTGTGCGACGTCTTCCAACGCCTGCATTTCGAGGGGCGCAGCCTGCGCTTCGATCTCGGCCGGCCGGAGCCGTCGCTGCTGCCCTGCCTGTTCCAGGCCCGCGACGGCGGCATCTACACCCTGCTGTCCGCCGACGCCGACGGCGTCACCGCCTTCAGCGGCCGGTCGCGCGAGACGGTGTTGCTGAATTTCGGCAAGGGCACTGCCTATGTCTTCACCCCGCTGGAGGCGGCGGCCGGCACCGGCAACCAGAACTGGGTCGGCACGGTCATCCATGCCTATCTGCCGCTGCTGTGGGCGGTGCTGGGGCTGAGCGCGGTCATCAACCTGCTGTCCGTCGCCGCGCCGCTCTTCACCATGGCGATCTACGACAAGGTCATCGGCACCGGATCCTTCGACACGCTGGCGACCATCGCCGTCGGCGCGTTCCTGGTGATCGCCGGCGATTTCGCCCTTCGCCAGATCCGCGGCCGGGCGCTGGCCCATGCCGGGTCGCGCATCGCCCGCAGCATCAGCAACGCCACCATCGAGCGCATCCTGATGCTGCCGGTGGGGTTGAGCGAGCGCGCCGCCATTGGCACGCAGATCGCCCGGGTGAAGGACCTGGAATCGATCCGCGACTTCATCAGCCAGGGACAGGTCGCGGCGCTTTTTGACGTGCCCTTCGCCCTGTTCTATCTGGGGGTGATGGCCATGCTGGGCGGGCCGTTGGCGCTGGTGCCGCTGGGCGCCGTGCTGGTGACCGCCGCCATCGGGGCCGCCGTCCACCCGCTGGTGCGCGCCCGCACCGGCACCACCGCGCGTGCCGACACCGAGCGGCAGGAATTCTTCGTCGAGATGGTCGCCAAGATGCCGGCGCTGCGCGCCATCGGCGGGCTGGCCCATTGGCGCGACCGCTATGACCGGCTGTCGGCCCGCACCGCGCGGTCGGGCCACACCGCCGCCAACCTGTCGGCGACCCATGCGGCGCTGGCCGGGCTGGTGGTGCCGGTCGCGGGACTGGCCACCGTCGGCGTCGGCGCCCTGCAGGTCTTCGCCGGCACCATGACGCCGGGTGCGCTGATGGCGTCGATGATGCTGCTGTGGCGGGTGATGGTGCCGCTGCAGACCGCCGTCTCCATGCTGCCGCGAATCGAGCAGCTGCGCGCCAATGCCCGCCAGATCAACGGCCTGATGAGCATCCGGCCGGAGCGCGAGTCGCGTTGCGCCACCCTGCAGCCGCGCAAGCTGAAGGGCGAGGTCTCCTTCTCCCGCGTGTCGCTGCGCTATCGCAACGATGCCGACCCGGCGCTGGTCGGCGTGACCTTCACCGTCAAGCCGGGGCAGATCGTCGCCATCGTCGGTTCGGACGGCGCCGGCAAGTCGTCGCTGCTGAAGGTGATGCTGGGGCTCTATGCGCCGCAGGCCGGCAATGTGCGGATCGACGGCGTCGACATCCGCCAGATGGACCCGATCGACCTGCGCAAGTCGGTCGGCTATGTGCCGCAGGCCAGCTCGCTGTTCTACGGCACCATCGCCCAGAACCTGCGCTTCGCCGACCAGACCGCCGACGAGGCCGAGCTGCGCTGGGCACTGTCGCTGGCCGGCGCGCTGGACGAGGTGGAGGCGCTGCCGCGCGGGCTGGACACCCGCATCGGCGACAACCAGTCGCTGCGCCTGTCACCCAGCCTGACGCAGAAGATCTGCCTGGCCCGCGCCTATATCCGCCGGCCGCGCATCCTGCTGCTGGACGAGCCGGCCAGCCGGCTGGATTTCGAGGGCGACAAGGCCCTGCACGCGGCGCTGGCCGCGCTGCGCGGCCACAGCACCATCTTCCTGGTCACCCACCGGCCGAGCCACCTGACGCTGGCCGACACCGTGCTGACCATGGACGCCGGCATGATCGCCCCCGCCAACCCGGCCGGCGGCCTGCCCGGTCCCCGCCCGGTTGGTCCGGGGGGTGGTGGCAGCAGCGTCGCCAACGGCATCGCCGGGGCGCTGCTGGGCGGGATCGGGCTGCAACGCCCGCCCGGCGTCGCCGCCACGCCGCAACGCTGACCCGTTTCGCTCCTTTCTCTTCGAATTCAGTGTGAACCGCAGATGGCCGCTTCAGACCTCGCCCGCCCCACCGGCAAATCGCTCAGCGCCGACGATGCGACGCTGTCGCTGGTCCGCGCGACCATCCTCGTGCTGGTCCTGCTGCTGGCAGCATTGCTGACCTGGGCCACGCTGATGCCGGTCAAGGAGGCCGTCGTCACCGCCGGACAGGTGGTGCCGTCCGGCAACTCCCAGGTCGTCCAGCATCTGGAAGGCGGCATCGTGTCGGCCATCCTGGTCAAGGAGGGCGATTTGGTCGAGGCCGGCCAGCCGCTGATCGTCTTCGACCCCAAGCAGGTCCAGGCCGAGCGCGAGCAGATGAACGCCCGCCTGCTGACGCTGGAGCTGCGGGCGGAGCGGCTGCGCGCCTTCGCCGCCGGGCGGGAGCCGGACTTCACCCGCGCCGCCGGTCCCGACACGCCGCAGGCGAAGGCCCAGATGGAGGCGCAGGTCGCCGACCAGCGGCTGATCTACGACACCCAGCGCAAGGCGCGCGACACCGCCATCGCCGTGCTGCAGGCCCAGGTGTCGCAGCGCGAGGCCGAGCTGGCGCTGTATGAAGGGCAACTGGCCAACATCAAGGACCAGATCACCTTCATCACCGGATCGGTCGACATCCGCAACAGGCTGGAATCAATGGGCCTGTCGTCGAAGCTGCAATCGCTGGAAACCCAGCGCGAGCAGTCGCGCCTGATGGGCGAGCAGCGGCGGATCGAGGGCCAGATCATCGCCACCCGGCAGGCGATCACCGAGGCCGGCAACCGCATCCTCGACCAGTCGGCCAAGCTGTCGCAGGACGCCGTGACCGAGATGGGCACCGTCACCGCCGAGATCGCCCAACTGCGCGAGGCCCGCGCCAAGCTGGACGACCGCGCCGAGCGGCTGACCGTGCCGTCGCCGGTGCGCGGGCTGGTGCAGGATCTGCGGATCAACACCATCGGCGCCGTGGTGCCGGAAGGCGGCGTCCTGATGCAGATCGTCCCGGTCGACCACGAGATGACGGTGGAGGCGCATGTCACCCCGCGCGACGTCGGCCATCTCCAGGTCGGGCAGGAGGCGACGGTGAAGGTGCTGACCTACGACTTCGCCCGCTACGGCGCCATCACCGGCACGCTGCAGCGCATCTCCGCCTCCACCTTCCTGGACGAGCAGAAACGCCCCTACTACAAGGCGGTCGTGGCGCTCAGCCGCAACCATGTCGGCCGCGACGACGTCCAGCATCCGGTTCTGCCCGGCATGACCACCCAGGTGGAGATGCCCACCGGCGAGCGGTCGCTGCTGGAATATCTGCTGAAACCGATCTACTTCGCCCTGTCCGACAGCTTCAACGAACGGTGAGGATAATGCCCTCTCCCGCCCCGGGAGAGGGAGGGACCCGCCGAAGGCGGGAGGGTGAGGGGTTGCGCAAACATGGATTTCGATCCTTGGATCACCCCTCACCCTTCCCATGCTCCGCATGGGCCCCTTCCCTCTCCCGGGGCGGGAGAGGGAGAGTCACCCACACAAACGCAAAAAAGGCCGCCGGTCCTGGGTAGGACGGGCGGCCGATGGAAAGCGCGAGCGGTCAGTAGGCGCCGAGCGAGCGGGCGGCGGCGGTGAATTCCTCGGCCAGCCAGCCTTCGTGCTCGATCAGGTGGCCCATCAGACGCTTCAGCGCCGCCTCGTAGACCTCGGCGCGCTCGCCATCGGGCAGGCCCGCCACGTCCAGGCGGGCGACGAAATCGTCAACCACCTGTTCGGCCTTCCGGGTGTCGACTTTTGTCATGACGGGGAACAACCTGGGGTTCGTATCGGCGAGCTTCTGGGGAATCATCGGGGCGCCTTGATGCTGGACGCGGGGCCTTTGCGAATAATGGGTCTGCGACCGGCGGGTGTGAAGATGCGATTTAGCGTTTAAATGAAATAAATTTAGGCTGCATTTGATACATCTCGTTTCATGTGTCGCTGGCCGGTGGCGAAAAGCGGCAAACCGCGAGCGTGGTACAGCCCCGACACAGCTCGACAGAATATGTCACGACATACCAGTAGCAATCATTGGTGCCAGTACCTAAAATTGCCGCGACTCAGCAGCGCCCGTGAACGCCATGGCCGGCCGCCCCAACCGCAGCGCCTCCCTTCAGACCGTGCCGCTTCATGCGGTGGAACCGGATCCGGCAGCCGTCAGCCTCGACAAGGTCAAGGCGATCCTGGCCCCGCTGGACCGGGCGCAGAAGTCCAAGCTGTTCGAACTGGTGCAGGCAGGCCATCTGGAAGACGACCAGATGACGGTGGAGGTCGGCCGCCTGATCGTCGCCATGCTGAACGGCCCGCGCACGGAACATGCCCGGCGCATCTGGACCGGCTGGTTCGACCCGGTGATGCTGCGCACCGATGCGCTGATGCTGGCGGAAAGCCGGCCGCCCGGCTGCATGCATGTGGTCGACGCCAGCGCCTGGTGGTTCGCCCTGCTGCCGCATCTGCGTGACCTCGCCGGGCGGGTCCAGGCCGACATCGCCGACCGTGCCAGCGAACATCCGCTCGACGCCGTCCTCGCCTCCCCCGCCGCCGCGGAATGGGCGGAGGAGCTTCGCGTCCGTTCGCTGGAGGTCCTGCGCCGGCGCGGCGCGGCCGGACCGCTGCTGGCGACCGCCAACGCCGAGCGGATCACCCTGCTGCGCAAGCGCGGGCTGACCGGGGTGGCGCCGCTGTCGTTCGGCGATCTGGCGATGCTGGACGCCATGCTGGAGCATGCCCCGCTGTGGAAGGGCGCCGTCCGTCCGCGCGACACCATCGGCATCCTGCACATGGTGTCGGAGATGGCGGAGCGCGGCGCCGCCACGGGTGGCGGTGCGGAGGGCGCGATGCAGTACGCCCTGGCCCTGCTGAACGGATCGCGCGATCCCGATCAGGCGCTGGCCCTCCATGGCCTGTCGCCCAACCCGGCTCTGGTCGAGGCGGCGGTCGGGCATGTGCAGTTCGCTTGGCAATGCCTGCGCCAGAAGCTGGAGGACCTGCATCTCGGCCGCCCCGCTCCGCCGCAACTGACCGCCGGCGAGACGGTGGACCGGCTGCAGGAGCGCGCCTTCCGCTGGTACGATGCGCTGCAGGGCTTCGGCGTCGAGCGCGGCGGGCGCAACTGGGCAGCGGTGTCCGCCGCCGTCGGCCGGGTGACCGGGCTGGTCGAGGGAGAGGTGGTGCCGGTGCTGAGCCACCGCCTGCTGACGCTGAACGCCAGCAGCTCGGCCCGGCCGCTGATCGACCCGGTGCGCTTCATCAACGGCTTCAACCACCGGCTTCGCCGCCGCGGCATCGCCGCCTCGACCAACCCCTGGCTGACGGCGATCGGCGAGCATCTGGCCGGCTTGTTCCGACAGATCGGCGCCTATGGCCGGGAGGATGCGCTGTCCGCCATGGCCGAGCTGTGCGAGCTGGCCGAAGAGACCGGCTATCCCATCGAGGTGACGGCCATCGACAAGACGCTGCTGGCCATCGCCGAGCGGGCGCTGCGCGACGGCCGCGAACTGAACACCGCCGAAAGCAGGCTGATCGAGCGCGTCGTCACCGTCGCGACCGAGGAACGCCGCCGCTGCCGCTGGTGGGTGTCGGGCGAACTGGTCAGCCTGCTGGATGCCGCCCAGCAGCGCGGCATCGGCCCGACGCCGCAATAGGACCGCTCAGGACGACAGCGTGATCCCGGCCTTCACGGTGGCCAGCGCCAGCTGCGTGCGGTTGCGCACGCCCAGCCGCTGCATCACCGTGCGCAGATGCACCTTGATGGTGCCCTCCAGCACGCCGAGCGCGCGGGCAATCTCCTTGTTCGACTGGCCTTCCAGCAGGAGCCGCAGTACCTCGCGCTGGCGCTCGGTCAGGCCGTTGACCGCGTCGCTTTCGTTGCGCACCGGAGCGGCGGCGGAAGCCAGCGCGATGCGGACCGGCCTGCCATCGGGCGGCGTCGGTGGTGCCGGTGCGAAGATTCCGCCCGCCAGCACGATGGGCAGCGCCTGATCGAGCACCCCGCCCTCGCAGCCCTTGTGGACGAAGCCACGGGCGCCGGCACGGATGCAGGACGCGATGACGTCGCCGTCGCTCACCCCTGAGACGACGATCAGCGGTACGTCGCCAGCCGCCTCCAGCATGTCGGTCAGGCCGCTGTGCTCGTCGCTGTCGCTCATCTGCAGGTCGTAGAGGATCGCGGTGAGGTCCGGTTCGGAGCGTACCTTGCGCACGGCCTCGGCCAGCGAACCCGCCTCAACGACCGCTGCATGCTCGTAGCGCTGCCGCAAGGCCAGCGACAGGCCATAACGAACCAGCGCGTGATCGTCGACAACCAGGAACTTGAGCGGATCGTCGGACGGCGTCCGGCGGTCGGATACCATGTCCCGCTCCGAGGAGTCTTGGGCGTGCTGCACATGATGATCCACGTTTGTTCCCTTTCATAGGTCGAAAGTGCCGTTACCCGCCGGATCTCCGGGGGGCGACTGCAACCTTAGTTCCAAGCGGCAACCCGGAAGAACCTTCCCATCCGGCGGTCTTTCCGGTGCATGGGGATGAGCAGCCAGCAAACCGGAAGTGGCAAGGCCGCAATTCCGCGCCTGTGCACTTGGCGGCGCCTCATCCCCGGCGTTTCCCCCCGGTCTTGTAGCGGCCGCCGTCGGTCTTCAGGCCAAGCGGGACCAGGACCGAGAAGACGGACCCCCGTCCCGGCGACGACCGCAGCGCAATCCCGTGCCCGAGCTGACGGGCCAGCCGCGCCACGATGGCGAGGCCGAGGCCGACACCGCGCCTCTGATCGCGGTCGCGGTTGTCCAACTGCCGGAACTCCTCGAAGATGATGCTCTGGCACTTCTCGTCGATGCCGGGACCGGTGTCCCACACCTCGATGCGCAAGCAGGGGCGGCCCTCCAAGTCGTGGCAGCGGCGGCAGCCCAGCAGGATCGACCCGGACGCGGTGTATTTCAGCGCGTTGGCGAGAAGATTGCGCAGGATGCGCTCCAGAAGCTGCGCATCGCTGTACACCACCGCAGTGCTGGAGACGACGCGGAATCGGATGCCGCGCATTTCCACCTGGATGGTGAACTCGCCTTTGATGACGTCCAGCATGTCGCACATCGGCACCGGTCCGATGTCCGGATCCAGTGCCCCAGCTTCGAGACGCGCGGTGTCGAGCATGCCCTCCAGCAGGGTGCGGATCGACAGATGCGCAGCCAGAATCCCACCCAGGATCGGCCGCTCGGCATCACCCAGCCGATGGCGCAGCACATCCAGGAACAGCCCCATGGACATCACCGGCTGGCGCAGGTCATGGCTGGCCGTGGCGAGAAGCTGGAGCTTGTCGGCATCGGCGGCCCGCAGACGCTGCAGTTCCTCGTTGGAGCGGGCGAGTTGCAGGTTGGCTTCCTCGATGCGCTCCAGCGAGAGGCGCAGCTTCTCATCCATGGCGCGCAGCTCTTCCAGCGAGGCGTTCAGATCGCTGTCGGAGCGGTCGAACTCCCGGTTCAGGTGGTCCTGAGCGTTTTCCCGCAGCGAGAGCCTTTCCTGCACCGCATCCAATTGAGACATCGTATCCCGGTATCGTCCAGTGACCATCCGCAGATGGTTGCGCTGGCGCGCGACCATCTCGTTCGCGCCGCTGTGGCGCTGCTCCAGATCCTCGATCTGCGTCTGCGCCTGCTCCAGTTCGGCGGACAGGTGCTGGACCTCAGATGCCGAGCGTTTTTCCTTCAGGTCTTCCGCCACGCAGATGAAATGCTCCGGCTCGCCGCTGGGGCTGATCAGCGGCGCAATGACCAGTGAGCACAGATAGTCGCTGCCGTCCTTGCGCCGGTTGACCAGGGTACCGCGGGTAACCTCGCCGTTCTGCAGGTCGCGTTTGATGGCGGCGGACGCCGCCTTGTCGGTGCGCGCGCATTGCAGCATGCGGGGCGATCGGCCGATCACCTCATCCGCCCGATAGCCGGTGAGGCGTATGGCGCGACAATCAGGATGGAGAGCGCGACAATCAGGATGAGACGGTCTGGGGTCGCGGCAGGAGCATGATTGACGCTGCAGTAG
>NZ_LGQU01000184.1:0-14476 GCF_003115935.1 Azospirillum sp. TSH20 | reverse complement strand
TTCCCCCCGGGGGGGAAGGCCCCCCGCCATAGTAGCGGCGGGCGAGCCAGTCCTCATCCACCTCGTCCAGCATGCGCGGTGCTCCTGGGGTTTCCCCTCTCCCTCAAGGGAGAGGGGATTTCACATCACGCCGGGACGCAGCAGTCGGCCGGGCAGACGGCGGCGCATTGCGGGCTGTCGAACTGGCCCTGGCACTCGGTGCATTTGGCCGGGTCGATGACGTAGGTGCCCTTTTTCAGGCTGATAGCGACGTTCGGGCACTCGGCCTCGCAGGCGCCGCAGACGGTGCATTCGGCGGACTTGATCTTGTAGGCCATGGCTCTCTCCTTCGGTGATGGGATGGCTGTGGAAGGGGGGAAACGAAGGTGTCAGGCGCGGCGCGCGGTCAGCGCTCCGGTGCGGATCACCGCGTCCTGGCCGGCGCGGGACCGGACGGCGCCCTGGCCGAGCCGCTCGGCGTAGTCCTTGAAGTAGGCCAGCGCCGATTCCTCGATGTAGTCGAAGGCGAAGCGGTCGACCGGCTCGATCCCGGCATCGGCCAGCGACTTGGACGGGCAGCCGCCGATCTTGGCGACGAACACCGCGGTGCAGTCGTTGATCGCCGCCAGCACCCCGTCCAGCGTGTCGACGTCGCCGGAGCCGCCTTCGCAATACTGATCGACGCGGCGGTGGCCGACGAACTTGGCGCCGTTCGGACCGACCTCGTAGATCTGGAATTCCTTGGCGTGGCCGAAATGCTCGTTGATGCGCTCGCCGCCCTTGGTGGCGACGGCGATCAGGATCGGATCGACCGCGGTGCCGACACTGTCCCGCACATCGGCCTGCGCCGCCGCCTTGGAGGCATGACGGCCGGCGCGCTCGGCCTCGACATGGTCGCGGTAGCTGCGGCGGGCCTCGTCGTCATAGTCGATGGCGCCCATCGCCTCGATCTTTTCGGCGGTGAACTCCTCGCCGCGGTCCTCGCCCAGTAGGCCGACGGCATCGGCGCGGCACTGGCGGCAATGGCGCATCAGCTTGGCCCCGCCCTCGCAGGCGTCCTGCACCAGCTTCAGCTCCTGCGCGGTCGGCCCACGCTGGCCGTTCAGGCCGAAATACGTCCCATGGGCGGGGTCGGAGATCAGCGGCATGATGTTGTGCAGGAAGGCGCCGCGGCTCTTCACCGCCTTGTTCACCTCCAGCAGGTGATCGTCGTTGATCCCTGGGATCATGACGGAGTTCACCTTCACCAGGATGCCGCGCGAGGTCAGCATCTCCAGCCCCAGCATCTGCTGCTCGTGCAGGATTTTGGCGGCGTCCACTCCGGTCCAGCGCTTGTGCTTGTGGAAGATCCACGGGTAGATCCGCGCGCCGACCTCCGGATCGACCATGTTGATGGTGATGGTGACGTGGTCGATGTTGTACTGCGCGATGCTGTCCACATGCTCGGGCAGCGCCAGACCGTTGGTGGACAGGCACAGCTTCAGGTCCGGCGCCTTCTTCTGCAGCATTTCGAAGGTGGCGAAGGTGTTCCTGCCATTCGCCGCCAGACTGTCGCCGGGGCCGGCGATGCCGATCACCGACAGTTGCGGGATTTCCTGGGCAACGGCGAGGATCTTCCTGATCGCCAGATCGGGGGTCAGCTTTTCGGAGACCACGCCCGGCCGGCTCTCGTTCGAGCAATCGTATTTGCGGTTGCAGTAGTTGCACTGGATGTTGCAGGCCGGAGCGACCGCGACATGCATGCGGGCGAAATAGTGATGCGCCTCTTCCGAGTAGCAGGGGTGGTTCTTCACCTTCTCCCACACCGCCGGGTCCATGTCGGCCGGACCGTCGGAGGATCCGCAGGACGACGACGAACAGCCGGACGCCGCCTCGGGTGCTGCCGGCATCGTCGCGGGCGGGGCCAGCTCCCCGAGCCCGAAGATGCTGTCGAGCGAAACCACGTTGCTCATCATCCACTCCTTCCCTGCCGTGCCGGACGACACCGTTGGACGAAGTGAAGAAAAGCAAGTTCGGGGCCAGAGCGGGGAATTCAGTAATTACAATGGTTTGCCGGGAATTGTCGGCGTCGTGGACGCTGTCGTCATTGCGACAATGGCGGGTGCGGCAAGGGGCTTTGTCGGGGTGCCGACAAACCGGTCAGGCCAGTTCGCCGCGGAAGGCGACGACATGGTCCTGGCTCTCGTCCAGCGCCTCCGCTCCGAAGCCGATCAGGCCGCTGCCGACCAGCTTGGTCGAATCGCGGCGCAGCACCACCGGCGGCGACCCGCCGCTGCGGATGTAGGTGCCGTTGGTGGAATGGTCGGTCAGCAGGAAGCTTTCGCGGGTGAAGTCGATCACCGCATGCTGGCGTGAGGTCTGGCGCGAGGCGATGCGCAGGCCGCTGCTGTCCTCCCGGCCGATGGTGACGCGCGGCAGGCCCCGGCTCATCGTGATGTCCTGCCCACGATAGGAAAGGTGCAGCGTCACCATGCTGCGGCCGGCCTCCGGCACCAGGGAAAAGCCCAGCGTCGTGCTTTCGATGGCGTCGTCGGCCTCGTCGGCGGTGCGGATCTGGTGGACGCGGATCGGCGCGGCCTTTCCCTTCATCGCGACGTTGCTCAGCGGTTTGGTCCGGCTCCGTTGGTCCGGCGACAGGCCGTCGACCAGCGCCTGGGTCGCCAGGATCTCGCCCGGCCGGGCGATCTGCTGCACCCTTGCGGCCACGTTGCAGGCGTCGCCGTACAGGTCGCCCACCCCTTCGATCACCGCGCCGAAATGGATGCCGATGCGCAGCCGCATCCCGTGCTGGTCCTGGATGTCCATCATCGCGCAGGCGGCGCGGGCGCTGTCGTCGCATACCGGAAAGGCGGCGAGCAGCCCGTCGCCCAGGCTCTTGATGACGCCGCCGCGTTGCTCCTCCACCAGCCGGCGCAGATGGCTCAGCACCCGCTGCGTCAGCGCCGCGGCGGTGGCGTTGCCGATTCGCTCGTACAACATCGTGCTGTCGGCGATGTCGACGAACAGCAGGGCAAGGGGCTTCTCAAGCGAAGGCAAGACGGAAATCCGTTCGAACGGGGAACGCGCCATCGAACCGAAGGCCCGCCAGGGTAGCACGAAATCGCAGCGAAGTGTGACGGTGAGGGAGCTTCGCCCGATTCCTAGAACCTCTTGATCTCGATGTTGTACTTGCGCAGCGCGTAGCTCACCTGCCGCGTCGTCATGCCCAGCAGGCGGGCGGCCTTGGCCTGGACCCACCCCGTCCGTTCCATCGCCCAGATCAGGCGGTCGCGCAACGGACCTGACTCGGGCTCGTCCAACGGCAGGTCGGGGCCGGCGGCTGCCGGCTGCGGGGCCGGCGCGGACGGGGTGGCGGGGGTGGATGCCGCCGGCTGGGGAGCGGGCAGGGGAATGATGGCCGAGGGCGGCAGCGGCTTGGAGGCGCCGCAGACCGGCATCGGCCCGGCCCCGCAGCCGGACGCGCAGGCCGGCCACTGCGCACCGTTGGGGCCGCCGTTGGCGGGGGCCGGCACGGCCGGCGGCATGGCGGCGCCGTTCATGGAGGCCGGCTGAGCCCGCCCCTGCGCCGGATTGCCCACTCCCGGATTGGTGGCAGCCGGATTGGTGGCGGTCCCGCTCATCGACGGTGCCAGCCCGCCGACGGCGGCGCCCATGGTGCGGTACTGGAACAGCACGGACGAGTTGCAGAGATTCATGCTGCAGGACAGGTCGGGCACGCGGATGGTGCCGTTGCGGCACTGGGTCGCCGCGCGCTCGATGCAGTTCTCCAGCTCGCGCACGTTGCCGGGCCAGGTGCAGCGGTTCAGCACCTCCAGCGCCTCGGCGGCGATGTCCAGGTTCAGGCCGTTGTCACGGCCGAACTTGGCGACGAAATGCTTGGCCAGCGTGGCGATGTCGCCGCGCCGTTCGCGCAGCGGCGGCAGGTGGATCGTCACCACGTTGATGCGGAAATACAAATCGGCGCGGAACTTGCCGTGGCCGACCGCCTCCTCCAGATTCAGGTTGGTGGCGCAGATCAGCCGCACGTCGGTCTTGATCGTCTTCGACCCGCCGACCCGCTCGAACTCCTGCTCCTGCAACACGCGCAGCAGCTTGGCCTGGAAGTTGGAGGAGATGTCGCCGATCTCGTCCAGGAACAGGGTGCCGCCCGACGCCAGCTCGAACCGGCCCTTGTGGTCCTTCTGCGCGCCGGTGAAGGACCCCTTCTCGTGGCCGAACAGCTCCGACTCCAGAAGCGATTCGGGCAATGCTGCGCAGTTGACGCGGATGAAGGGGGCGTCCTTGCGCGGCGACAGGTTGTGGATGGCCCGCGCGATCAGCTCCTTGCCGGTGCCGCTTTCGCCACGGATCAGCACGGTCGACTTGAAGGGCGCCACCCGGTGCACCTGGGCCAGCACGTCGACCATGTTCGGGCTGGTGCAGACCACGTCGTTGACGGGGGCCACCACCGGCCGCAGCTCCTTCTGGACGCGGAAGGTCTCGCGCATCATGAAGCGCCGCTCCTCGGCCACCGTCCGGTGCAGGCGCACGGTCTGGCCGATCAGGTTGGCGACCATGGTCAGGAAACGGACATCGGAGCCGAAATGGCCGCTGGGGCCATCGTCGGAAATGCGGTCGATGGTCAGCACGCCGATGACGGTGCCGGCGGCCTTGATCGGCACGCCGACCAGCGAGGCAACCTGTTCGTCCAGATCGTCGCGCCCGCCGGAGCGGTTGTTGAACAGCGGCTCTTCCGCCAGGTTGGGAACGACGGCCGGCATACCGGTCTTCAGGATGCGGCCGCTGATGCCTTCGCCCTGGTTGTAGTCGATCTCCTGCGCCGGCGAGTCCTTCGGCAACCCCTGCGCGGCGACGAGCCGCAAAGCCCCGTCCTCGCCCTGGAGATAGACCCGGCCGCGGTGCATCTGCAGCTGATAGGACAGCGCGCGCAGCACCTCGCGCAGGGTCTGTTCCAGATCGAGCGACGACCCGAGGATCTTGCTGACCTCGTAGATCGTCAGCAGCTCCAGGCTGGAGGATGACGCGGACTGGGCAGCACTCGGCATGATCGATCCCCTTGCTCGGCAGGGGGCCCGGGCATATGCCGGACAATGTCGTCCAGGCATCGCAATGCATCGGGTCCCGGCGTCGGCGCCTTGATCCGTACCTCCCGAAAACCGCGGCGACCGTTGGTCCGGCCACGCCGTTCATGCCCTGTTTTGGAGCCCGCCATCCGGGCCGGGGGTGGCCGCGACTCTGTTCGTATGCGGCCGGCCGGTGGAAAGTGTCCGTGACTGTTCGCGGAAAGGCAAGACCTTTTGCATAGATTCTGTTGCGCCGCACAATGACCTTAGCCATTGGTGGAAGGACCAGGTCGTGTTAATTACTGACTGGTCAGTTATAAAAAGGGGCGAGCCATGCCCTCCCGCCAATCCGGTCCCAACTCCGATCCCGACTCCGGTCCTGTCCCCTCCGGCGACCCGCCGCGCTGGCGCCGCCGCAAGGAGGCCCGCCCGCAGGAGATCGTCGCTGCCGCGATGGATGTCTTCGCCGAACGGGGTTTCGCCGCAGCGAGGCTGGAGGAGGTGGCGTCCCGCGCCGGCGTCAGCAAGGGCACGCTCTATCTCTACTTTCCCAGCAAGGACGAGCTGTTCAAGGCGGTGATCCGCGCCGCCATCCTGCCCAACCTGCAACAGGCCGAGGCGTTGGTCGCCGCGGCCGGCGGACCGTGCTTTCCGGTGCTGGAGCGGCTTCTGCGCATGGTGGCGCGGCTGATCGCGACGACCCGCATGGCCGTCATCCCGCGGCTGGTGATCGCCGAGGCCGGCAATTTCCCGGAGCTTGCCGCCTTCTACCACCGGGAGGTGATCCGCCGCGGCTTCGGTGTGCTGGCCGCCCTGCTGCGGCGGGGAATCGACAGCGGCGAATTCCGCCCCGTGGAGGTCGATCCCACGGTTCGCCTGATTGTGGCGCCGCTGCTGATGAGCGCCGTGTGGCGGACCTCCTTCGACGGCGTCGATGGCGAGCCGCCGCTGGACGTGACGGCGCTGATGGAAATCCACATCGACAATCTGCGCCGGGTGCTGCTGCGCGATACGGGAGACGGGGCAGGGGAGGGGGCGCCGTGAGCGGCTTTCTCGGGACCATCCTCGACGGGCTGGCCGCTCTCGCGCTGGCGGTCGGTCTGCCCTTCGCGGCCGGCGGGCCGCCGCCGCTCGCCCATGGCTATGTGGAGGGGGAGTATCTGCGCATCGCCGCCCCGAGCGCCGGCATGCTGGAGAGCCTGTCGGTCACCCGCGGCGCGCAGGTGGCGGCCGGGGCGCCGCTGTTTGCCATCGACCGTGCCACCGCAACGGCGGAGCGCGACCGGCTGGCTGCGGCTCTGGCCCAGGCGCGGGCACAACGCGCCGACCTCGCCACCGGCAAGCGACCGCAGGAGGTGGCGGTGCTGGCTGCACAGAAGGCGCGGGCGGAAGCGGCTCTGCGCTTGTCCACTGCCGAACTGGCCCGCCAGCGGGAACTGGTCGCCCGCAAGGTCTCCTCCCCCGACAAGCTCGATCAGGCCCTTGCCGCCTATGACCGCGACCGCGGCCTGTCGGCGGAGGCGGAGGCGCAGTTGGCGGTCGCGGCGCTGCCCGCCCGTCCGGAACAGCTGCGGGCGGCCGACGAGGCGGTGACCCAGGCGGAGGCGGCTTTGGCCCAGGCGGAGCGCCGGCTCGCCGATCTGGCGCCGGTCGCCCCGACGGCGGCGCTGGTGGAGGATACGCTCTACAATCCCGGCGAATGGGTGCCGGCCGGCTCCCCGGTTGTGTCGCTGCTGCCGCCGGAGCGGGTGAAGCTGGTGCTGTTCGTGCCGGAAACCGCCATGGCGGGCGTGGCGCCGGGGGGAGCCCTGTCGGTGCGCTGCGACGGCTGCCCGCCCGGCCTGTCGGCGCGGGTGACGCGGGTCGCCTCCCAGGGCGAATACACGCCGCCGGTGATCTACAGCGTCGGCAGCCGCGAGAAGCTGGTCTTCCGGGTGGAGGCGGTGCCGGACCGGCCGCTGAATCCGGGGTTGCCGGTCGATGTCTGGGCGGCGGGGACGACGCCATGAGAGAGGAAGGCGCACCCGCCGCCGGCACTCCCGCCATCGACGTGCGCGGGCTGGTCAAGCGCTTCGGCAGCAAGACCGTGGTCGACGATGTGTCGATCCGGGTCGAAACCGGGGAGATCTATGGCTTCCTCGGCCCCAACGGATCGGGGAAGACCACGACGATCCGCCTGCTGTGCGGCCTGCTGACCCCTGACGCGGGGGAGGGCACCTGCCTGGGCCTCGACATCCGGCGGCAGAGTGCGGCGATCAAGCGGCAGGTCGGCTACATGACCCAGAAGTTCAGCTTCTGGGAGGATCTGAGCATCGCCGAGAATCTGGATTTCGTCGCCCGCATGTATGGTCTGCCCGACCGGCGCCGTCGGGTGATGGAGGCGCTGGACCGGCTGGGGCTGTCCAACCGTCGCACGCAGTTGGCCGGGGAACTGTCGGGCGGCTGGAAGCAGCGCCTGGCGCTGGCCGCCTGCATCCTGCACGAACCGAAGCTTCTGCTGCTGGACGAGCCGACGGCGGGCGTCGATCCCAAGGCGCGGCGGGAATTCTGGGACGAGATCCACCGGTTGGCCGGGGAAGGGCTGACGGTGCTGGTCAGCACCCATTACATGGACGAGGCGGAGCGCTGCCATCGCATCGCCTACATCGCCTATGGGACGCTGATGACCTCCGGCACGGTCGATCAGGTCATCGCCGAATCGGGCCTGCACACCCGTCTGGTCGCCGGCAGCGGCCTGCACCGCATCGCCGCGGCGCTGGAAGGACAGCCGGGGGTGGAGATGGTCGCGGTCTTCGGCAGCCGTCTGCATGTCAGCGGCATCGACGCCGCGGCGCTGGACCGGGCGCTCGCCCCCTGGACTGCACAGCCGGGGACGGGACAGCCGCCGCTGCGGATCACCGCGACGGAGCCGACGCTGGAAGACGTCTTCATCCACCTGATGAACCGCAGCACCGACAATTTCCGCTGAGACGCTTACTCGGTCTGGGCGGAGGTGACGCCGGTGTTCTTGTTCCACTTGAGCGTCAGCTTGGCGATCTGGCAAAGGTTCAGGCCCTGCCACACCGCCGACTCGCCGTCGTCATAGACGACCTTCATGTCCCACTTGCAGGTCTTCTCGGCCTTGGCGAAGGCGACTTCGAAATATTCGCCATCGTCCAGGACGTCGCGGCCGAGGATGTCCTCGTCCCAGCTGTTGTTGTTGTTCTCAGAAACGTAGATGTGCTTCAGCGGATAGCCGGTCTTGTTGACGATCGTGAAGTCCTGCTGTCCGGCGAACGCCGCACCATTCAGCAGGAACAGAGTGGACGCAACCAGCAGGGCCTTGGCGGCGACGTTCTTCAAGATAAGCTCCGTGTGGGGAAATTACGTTCGTGTCGAAATTTGGGCATTGAAATCGAGATTCGTCAACAGTGGAGTTAATCCGAATTTTCGTCATGACCCTGAAGCATTATTTCTTTGGTTCGAAAGAAAAGACCGCCGGCGGGTGCCTTGCCGCGAAACGCCCCGGCGAACCGCGATGGGGGCGGTTCGCCGGTTGCAAGAGGCCAATGGTCGCAAGCGTTTGGCGCGTCGGGAACTTTGTCGCGGCGCACACAATGTGGTACATGATGGAAACCGGCATCCGAAGCCGGGCAGGATCATGACCAAGTTCTGGACCGCAGCCGGTCCCGCCGGGGCGGTCCCAATCCAGGGGAAGGAACAACGCATGTCGGGATTCAAGGACGCGCCGCCGGACGACCGCTCGGAGCTGACTCCGGAGCAGGAAAGCGCCATCCGCATCGTCGCCAACAACCTGCATCGCCTGAACGACGCCGTCGTCAAGGCGGTCGAGGCCGGCGTGACGGTGGAGCTGATGCGCACCGCCCGTTATCACAACGAGGCCGGCAACTGGGGCGACCAGCTCACCCCGGTGATCCGCCCCGGCAAGTGACCGCTTCCGGCCGATCAGGCCGGTAGCTTGGCGAAAAGGCCCCATCCGTCCAGCGGATGGCGGCCTTTTTTCGTATGTCGACAAAATTCAATGGCTGACGGAAGAAAGGGTGGCCGGCAGCGGCGATGGCCACAAACTTGTTGGGCATTCCGCTATCGATGCGAGGCCCAGCCATGCTGTCACGCGACCCTGAACGGCGCGCAGCCGCAAGCCGTGAACCGACCGATCGCCGCGCCGCCGGTCCCGATGCCGATTCTTCCGGTCAGGCGCCGACGCCGGGGGAACTGAATGCGATGTGGAGGCTGAACCGTCTGGAGCAGCCGACCTTCGACGATCTGACCCGCGGCCTGTGCCTTGGTCTCGTCTGGTGCATGGCGATGTGGACGCCGATGTTCGTCAGCGCCCTTACGTAATCCCCTCTGGCGTAATCCCCGCGGACCGCGCTGATCCGGCACCCGCTCCCACCTGCACCAGCGATCGGATGCGGGCCGCCAGCTGGTCGGGGCTGAAGGGCTTCGCCAGAACGGACGCGGTGTCGGCGCCCATGGTGGCCAGCGACTCCGGGCTGTAGCCGGACGCAAGCAGCACGCGCAACTGCGGCCAGCGCTCGCGGATTTGGCGGGCAAGGTCGATGCCGGAGACGCCGCCCGGCATCACGACGTCCGACACCACCAGATCGAAATTCTGGTCGGTCTCCAGCAGTGTCAAGGCCGACACCCCGTCTTCCGCGGTCTCCACCGTGAAGCCTTCCTGGGTCAGCCCCTCCACCGTCGCCATCAGCACCAGCGGATTGTCCTCCACCACCAGGATGCGCAACTGGCGCAGGTCCGCCGCCGCAGCGGCTGGGGCTGGGGGCGGTTCGGCCGGCCGCAGGTCGGTCAGCGGCAGGTCGATGCGGACGCAGGTGCCCTCGCCGGGCCGGCTGTCGATGGCGGCGATGCCGCCCGACTGTCGGGCGAAGCCGTAGACCATCGACAGCCCGAGCCCCGTCCCCTTGCCGACGCCCTTGGTGGTGAAGAAGGGATCGAAGGCGCGGGCCATCACCTCCGGCGGCATGCCGGCCCCGGTGTCGGAAACCGCGATGCGGGCGGTGCGAGGCTCCGGCCCGGGGGATGCTGCGATGCGGATGCGTCCGCCGCCGGGCATGGCGTCGCGGGCGTTCAGCACGAGGTTCAGGATCGCCATTTCCAACTGCACCGGATCGACGGCGACCGGCATCGGCAGCGCGGCGATGTCCCAGTCCAGGGCGATGTCGGCGCGGACTGACCGCTCCAGCAGATCGGCCATCCGGCGCAGGCTTTCGCCCAGATCGATCACCGTCAGGTTGACGGCGTCCTGGCGCGAGAAGGACAGCAGTTGCCGGGTCAGCTTCTCCGCCCGATCCAGCGCGGTCCGCGTCCCGGCCAGGAAACGCTGGCCCTCGGCCGGCAGATGGCGGGCCATCAGATGCAGGTTGGCGAGCGCGGCGGTCAGCAGGTTGTTGAAGTCGTGCGCCACGCCGCCGGTCAATTGGCCCAGCGCTTCCATCTTCTGGCTTTGGCGAAGTGCCTCCTCCAGCCGTTCGCGGTTGCGCACCTCGTCCGCCCAGCGCCGGACGGCGGCATTTTCGGAGGCGGCGCGGCTGTAGGCCAGCCAGGCGATCAGCGCCAGCGCCAGTGTCGCCGGGGCGACGAAGGCGGCGTCCAGCGCCATGTTCCGCCACCAGGAGCGGGCGATCTGCGTCTGGTCCAGCCCATAGACGACATAGACCGGGAAATCGCCGACGCGCTTGTAGGCGAACACGCGCGACAGTCCCTGCACGTGGCTGCGCCCGGTGCGGAAGATCCCCTCGTCCGGATGCCTGCCGATCTCGGCGCGCAGGCCGCGGTCGGCGGGCAGGGTGGGCAGCGCCGCCGTTGGTCGTGACGGGTCCAGGGTGGGGTAACGCATCAGGATCGCGCCGTCCTCGCGGATCAGCGAAATGGACTCTCCCTCGTCGCCGATGACCTGCCGGTAGAAGCTGGCGAAGTAATCGGGATTGACGATGGCGGCGATCATCCCGTCGAAACTGCCGTCCGGGCCGCCGGGACCGCTGCGGCGCCGGCTGATGCCGAAGCTGGGCTTGCCGGTGGCGGGATCGGCAACCGGACCGGCGATGAGCAGACCGGAGTCCTGTTCCCGCTGTTCCCGGAAATCCGCACGATTGCCGACATAGGTCTTGCGCGAGGGGAAGACGAGGCTGGAGTTGCGCACGATCCCATCCGGATCGGTCAGCCCGATGGCGCCGATCTGGTCCAGTTCGCCTTTCAGCGTCCGCAGATATTGGTGCAGCGATTCCGACTCGGCGATCTCGCGCCAACTGCGTCCGTGGACCCGCTCGTCCACCCGGTCCAGCACCTGGGCCATGGTGTCGAACACCTTCAGCACATGCTCGTGCAGGATCAGTGCGTTCTTGCGGCTGTTCCGTTCGGCTTCTTCCTGGGCCTCCCACCGCTCGCGCCAGCCGATGCCGACGAACAGCACCAGCGGCAGGGCGACCGACACCGCCAGGAGGAGGCGCAGGAGGCGCAAGGATCCCCTGCGGTCGGTCCGACTGTCGAAGCTGCGAAAGGGCATCACCAACCATTGCCAAGGAAATGGACCGTGCCGACCCACGCCGGCAGAGCGAAGCCCGCCCCGGTCACCATGGCCCAAGCATTTAAGGCGGGGCAACTCCGACTTTTCGGCAGAGCGCCGCCGGATGCGTCATGGGTCGCAGGTGCAGGCGCGGGGAAAGCGGCCTTCGGTCCAGCGGCGTCGGCGGCGGACATCGGTTCCATCCTCTGCCGGCCGCGGCAGTCCGCAGGCCTCGCCGAGCCGGTCGCGCAGATCGTCGAGCAGCGCATTGGTCAGAATGGCGATGCCGGCGAAGAATGGCTCCCGGCAGCGGGTGGCGACCCGGCTGCAGAAATCGGGAACCCAGCGCAGCGAATGACGGTCGAGAAAGCGGACCGCATCGATCATGCGGCCGCGGTCGAGCAGCGCTGCCAGCAACGCCAGTTCCGCGGCGACATGGTCGTCCGGCAGCCGGTCGAGCGGCGAGCGCCGCAACTCCGTCTCCAGGCCGCTCCGCCAGCGGGACAGGGAGGCGGCGGCATCGGCCCGCAACTCCTCGTCCAGCCAGGAGCCTTCGGTCGGGCAGGCGCGCAGCTCGCCGCTCCGGTGGATGGCGGCGAAATCGGCAGACAGCGGGGTGAGGCTGCGGCGGGTGATCCGCTCCGGCAGGTCGCTCACCACCTCGTCGACCAGGGCGGCGGCCTGCAGGGCGTCGTCGCGGTCGAGCGCCAGGGGACCGCGGGCGACCGGGGCGTTGCGCAGCGCCTCCAGCAGGGCGGGGGTCGGCTCTTCGGCATGCAGATGGGCGAGAAGGCGCAGCCCCTCGGCGGTGGCGCCCGGATCCAGGCCGCCGGAACCGGTGCGGTTCGTGACGGGGACCCCGCCCTGGCGGAGCGGTGACAGGGCCTCTAGAGCCGTGCTCTCCACGCTGTTCCTCCCGGCAGTCGGGCCGGATCGGGCGAATGCCGGGACCGGGCCGCATGGGAACGCTGCACGAATGGTTTTCGTGTCTTATGGAAGTCTTGCTGCGCCGCCGCTTGCGGCCGGATCATCGTCCGAACGTTTGCGCGATCTGTTGCAAGTCTCTACTACCAGGGGGACAAGCATTGGTCAATGTGGCCGATGGATCGGGGAAAGGCATAGACCGGCGGTTGCCTTGCGACACGATGTCCGGCCTTTTCGCAAGTCACCCGTCCCACACAGGAGTTTCCGCCGCCATGCCGCTCCCCCTCATCGAACAGGCCGATGCCGCACCGGAAGTCCGCGCCGTCTACGACGACATCAAGGCGACGCGCAACGTTCCGGACGTCAACAATTTCTGGAAGATGATCGCCCACCACCCGCCGACCCTGGCGCGGACCTGGGACAGCCTGAAGGAGGTGATGGCCCCCGGCGCGCTGGATCCGCTGGTGAAGGAAATGATCTTCGTCGCGGTCAGCGTCACCAACAACTGCCAGTACTGCATCCGCTCGCACGAGGCGGCGGCGCGCCGGCTGGGCATGACCGACGCGCAGTTCGGCGAGCTGATGGCGGTGGTGGGCATGGCCAACGAGACCAACCGCCTTGCCGTCGGCTATCAGGTGGAGCTGGACGAGCGGCTGAAGTGATCGGCGTCAGGCGGCGCGCGGCAGCGCCCGTGCCGCCGTCCCATCCAGACGTCGTTGCGGCAGGCCGTTGATCAGGTCGCTGCGGACGATGAAATGAGCGATGCTGCGGCCGTCGCCCAGCTCCTCGCTGGCGATGCGCTCCACCCGCACCTCCACGTCCCAGCCGATGTTGGCCCAGGCGGTGCGGATGCGGCGGGCCAGTTCGCGGGCGCCGCGCTCACTGAAGCTGTCGAGCCGACCGGCCGACGGGCCGGGGTGGAAGCGGGGATGGCGCTGGGGCATGGCCGTGTCTCCTTGCTCGGATGCGATGCGCCGGACTGTCCGGCGATCCGCTGAACAAGGAATAGTCCAAAATGGACTATTTAGCCTAACGAAAGACGATACCGAAGCGGTATAGGCGTCAAGGCTCCTGCAGGCCGACCACGGTGTGCAGGGTGTCGAGGTCCTCCAGCGCCACGGCGAACTCGCGGTCGGCCGGACGGTATTCACGCAGGATCACCGCGTCGGCGCCGCGGCGCACGAACTCCTTCACCAGCACCGCCTTGTTGCGCTTGACCACCACCACGCCGGACCCCGGCGCCGGCGGCTTGTGCGGGTTGACGTGCAGAAGCTGGGCCGGGCGGAAGCGCGGCATCATCGAGTCGCCGACCACATACATGGCATAGGGATCGCGGGCGTTCTTCAGGTAGTCGGGCCGGGCGATCCAGTCGATGGGGCCGTCCTCCAGGAACATCTCCTGGTCCACCCCGCCACGTGCCGCCGCCCGCACCGGCATCGAGGCGGCCGCCTGCGCCTGCGGAACCGGTGCCGTGCGGAGCAGCGGCGCGAGCGCCGGGCGGGCGGGGCGGTGCACTGCCGGGGGGGCCGCCGGCACATCGAGGCCAAGCAGGAGCGCCGGCTCCACGCCCAGGGGACGGGCGAGCTTGACCGCCCAATCGACGGTCATCTTGCGCTGGCCGGTCTCCAGCTTGTTGATCTGGGGCTGGGAGGTGCCCGCCAGTTCGGCCAGCTTCTCCTGGCTCAACCCGGCGGCCTGCCGCAGTTCACGCATCGTGGTCATGGGCCGTTCATACCAAATTGGCTTTGAAAAGTCCATAACTGCGGCATAAAGCCAGTTGCGCGTAGAACTCGGCTTGGTTTAAACCATAGCGGTATGACGCTCGACGACTGGCTCACCCGGACCGCAACCAAGGAAGAGGCCTTTGCCGCCCTGATCGGGACGAGCCAGGCCACGGTCAACCGCTACCGCCACGGCCGCCGCGTCCCCCGTCCCGCCGTAATGGCCCGCATCGCCGCGGCCACCGGCGGGCAGGTGACGGCGA
>NZ_LGQU01000023.1:0-14652 GCF_003115935.1 Azospirillum sp. TSH20 | reverse complement strand
CACATAATCAGCATTCCGACAGCAAATCTTGCAGATACTACATATGGTATTTGCAAGATTTCGTCTCATTCCGATTTGATCTTATCATATTTCCGTCCAGTAAGTCCATTCACGACTCGCATGCGGTCCCTTACCGAATGGGCGTGAGAGCGGATGGTCATGAGCTTCGATGTCTTGTCCATGCCCTCGAAACTGGCGATCAGCTTGATTTGATTTCCCAGACCGATGAGCATGTCTGCCGCCTGCCTGACGGCGGCAAGGTCGCTGATCGGGAGTTCCAAGCGGACATTGCGGCTGAGCAATTCCTTCTCTATGCCCGTCAGCTTGTCAGCGTCGTCCTTGCGCGATTTCCGGACCATATCCCACTCGGCTTCGCAGATTTGAACCAAAGCGTGCCCCTTTCCGCGCCGGGCTGTAACCGGCGCGTCCGTCGTAGTTGGTATTCGCTGAATGCATTATGTGTGGCGCTGATGCCACTCAGGTGCGCTTGCCGGCCAGAGCTTCCGAGACGCGGCCGATGGTGGTCCGCGTCGCGTTGGCGATGTCGTGATAGCTGGCGCCGGGGTTGGCTGCTGCATATGCGCGGATGTCGTTGGAGGCGCTCTGCCCCCTGCGCCGTGGCGGTGTGCGCTGTACCGGCTTCCTGCGGTGCAGATCGAGTTCCCAGCGGCGAAGGTGTTGGGCGATGTCCGCCGGGTTTATCTGTCCGGCTTCGACGCGCTGCGCCACCACAAGCATTTCGCCTCTGACTTCAGGTATCGTTGCCATTGCTTCCATCCATGGCCTTGTTGAGTGCTTCGATAAGTGCCGGGCTCCGCCATCCCGCATGACGGCGGCGGATGTCCCGAATTTGTCGGCGGAGCGCGGATAGCTCCTTCTCCATGGCATCCGCGTCTCGCTCCATCTGATCGGCCCGCGCCAGTTCTGCGGCGGGGTCGTCAGCCATCCGCCCTCTCCCCCTCCGTCGCGGCCGGCGCGTTGCACACCGGGCACGGCTGCGACGTCGCTTCCTTCTTGGTCCTGTGCTCGCTCCACCCGGCGTCATGTCCGCACCGGTCGCACACCAGATGCACGAAGTAGCGGAAACTGGTGACGCAGCCATGGCTGCCAGCATCCGCCACGCGCAGCAGGACGCGGCGGGGCTTCGGCGGCATGGCGAACAGCGTGGGCTGGCGTCTGGTGTCCTTGCGCAGCGCGTCACTCATGGGTGGCCTCCAGTATGGCGATGAGGAGTGCGAGGGCGTCGGTCGCCCCATCGGCCCACAGCACTTCGCTGTGCATCTCCTTGTCGTGTCGGGCCGGCATGTAGACGCCGATGCGTCTGCTCTCGTCCGGCCCGGTCCCGGTGGAGGTCTTCACCCAGCGCCACCCCTCCGGCACCAGCGCGGCGACGACGCCAAGCAGCACGGGGCGGGGGAGACGACCGACGCGGACGTTGTCGATCAGGTCGTAGAGCGCATAGATTTCGTTCAGTTTGCCGCGCGACAGGACTTGCAGCCCGTCGTCGATCACGTCGCACTCCTCCAGCGATGAGGCGGAGCGGGCGCGCTCCAACAGGTCAGCGGTCATGGTCACCCCTCAGCAGCGCATTGATTTCGTCCGACCGGCGGCGCTTGCCGGCCTTGAAGGCTTGGTTCATGGCATGCGCGACGGCCGCAGCATCCTTGTCGCTGCACCGGATGGCCCTGTAGAGCGCGGGCGCCCCATCCGGCACGACGATCATCCATCCATCGTCGCGCTGTTCAGCCCGGTATTCAGCGGACATCGGCGGTCTCCTGCTGCTGGAGAATGTTGCGGGCCAGTCCGAGATACCGCTCAGCCGGTGCCATGGATGCGGCGCACGGCTCCACGCCGCAGTCACGCTGCATCACGTCAGCAAGCCCGGTCAGCGCCTCCGTCAGCTTGCGCTCGCGCTCCAGAGAGGCGGACAGTGCGGCCTCGAAGGCATGCTCCACGCCGTTCTCGTAGGACGTCAGCGCGGCTTTCTCCAGGTCGGCGTTCTGCTCCTTCAGCCGCTCGATCTCCGCCCGCTGGGCCTCGCCACCATCACGAAGGCCGCGCTCGTATCCGGCCTCCTCCGCAGTGCGAAGCTGCTCCTGATGTCGGGCGGAAGCGGCGTAATAGGCTTTGGCGGCATCCGTGGTCTCATTGTGGATCGCGAACCACGCGTCGGCGCATTCCTTCTCCGCCTTGCGCAGGGCCATCAGTAGGCCGCGCTCGGCGCCAAGCTTGATCCGGCAGCCCGGCTCCGCGCTCGGATCGAAGCCGAAATGCTCACGCGCCCGGTCGTAGTCGATGAAGGTTTCGCCGCAGTGGAAGCACGTCCAGCCATGAGGTGGCGTCGGATAGGTGTCCATCTTCGCCGCCAGTTCTTCCGGCGTCAGGGCGGTGGGGGTCGGAGTTTCAGCCATGATCTTTCATCCCAAGCTTGGCTGCGGCATCAGCCAACTTCGCTGCGGCGCGCAGGTCACTGGCGATTTGCCGACAACTTTTGGCGAAGAGGTCAAGGCGACCGAAGCAGGTATGAGTGGCGGCAATGTTCGCGTTCACCCGGTGTTCAGCCAAGGCATCGTCGATCTTCGACAGCGCCGACAGGTATGGCAGGTTGGGCAGTTCATCCGGGGCGGTGGGGGTCGGGGCGCTCATCGTTGCGGCTCCTTCGCGGCTTCGCTGCGCGGGCGGAAACGTGATGGTGCCCAATCGCAATAGGTGTCGGTCGGCACATGCCCGAACATCGCCTCGCATCGGCGGATGTGGCGGCAGTCACCACAGGTCACGCCATCGGGGAGGGAGGTCCCGCACTCGGTGGTCTCAGCCATTGGCGGCCTCCCCGGCGGAGCGGCGATCCTTCTCCGCGCCCTGAACCCACGGCATGCCCAGCGCCTCTTCAATCTTGCCAAGAGCAATGGATGCGGCGGCTCCCGCGTGCTGGCGCATGTCGTAGGCATAGTGAAGGTCGGAGATGGCGTGCCGGACTTTCTCCACCACCTCCACCACCTCCGGAGCGGATGCGCGGGCGGCGGAGAGGGCGGCGTCAAAGCGCTCCACAACGGCGACCTGCTCAAGCTCCTCTGGAAAAACCGGGCAGCGCGTCACCTTGACCATGGTGCGCAGCGCGGTCGCGGCCTGCACAAGCTCGCTCACGCTGCCGCCCTGCGCGGGCTGTGCGGGGCACGCCTCAAGGTGCGCGAGCCTCGCGCCATCGTGGCCGCATCCGCATTTCGGGCACCAGCCGGCGGGGTCGTTGACGGCGCGTTGCAGGCGGGAGGTCTGCGCTGCGGACGGGGCGGCAGGGGCCGGAGACGGGGCGGCGCATAGCATGGCGCGATAGACTTCCGCCCCGCGCTCACCCCAGCCCTTCGACGTGTCCATGAAGGGGTTATCGTACAGAGCGTTGCCGACCGGCTTGTGTGCCGCCTGCATCATCTCGTGCGTCGGCTCGATGGGGACCAGCTTCCAGCCGGCCGGTATCGTGGTCGTGGTGGTTTCGGTGGTCATGGCGGGCCTCAGGCGGTGGGGGTGGCGGAAGCGATGGCCGCGAGTTCGGCCTTTGCCTCATCAAGGACCTTCTGTGCATCCGTCAGCCGCTTCTGCGCCGCAGCGCGCTTGTCGTTCTCCATCTGCTCAAGGTACCAAGCGGGGACCGGCATGCCGGCTTCCCGACACCGCGTCACAGGTAGCTCCGGCTGCCAAGGCATGCGCTGCCTCTTCGTCGTCCAGAAGCGCTCCCATTCCGTCGCGAGCGCAGCCTTCCCTTCTTCTTCCGACAAGCAGGGGACGCCAGCATGGCCTTCTCTGCCGATGCGGTAGGTCCAGGGGGTGGCGCCGCCGGGCTTGTCGAGGGTGACCTTCAGTTCATCGGCGGGGGCAAAGCCGTTGCCGTATTGCTTCTTCAGGGCAGCGTTGGCCGGGCGGAGGGAGGGGCCGGCATCGCTGTCCAGCATCACGAAGTGCGTGACCTTGCCAGCCAGCCACGCGGCCACGATTTCAGCGGGCCGGCAGGCGGCAATTGCCTTGGCGGTCGCCACCTTCTGGCGCTCGAGCGTCAGGGCTTCCTGCCGGGCAGCGGAAAGGCGCTCATCAATCTCCGAGAGTTCGCCGCGCCGCTCAGAGACCCGCGCATCCAAGACTTCGACCGGAGCCTTTTTGAAGACGGCTCCGACGACAGTGATCCGGTCGGACACCCAAGGTTCGCCGTCGCTTTCGTAGACATGGCGCACGGCGTGCTGACCGCCGTCGAGAGCGCCGGCATACTGACAGAGGTGGCCGTCGGCCAGATAGACTTCATCGCCAATGTTCATGGTGGTCTCCTGCGCTATGCGCTGTGTGGGGCTAGGCGGCGGATGGGGGATCGCACATCAGCGCGTAGCTGTTCTTGGCGTCACCGCCGCTGTGATCGAGGAGGAAGCCAGCGATGCCGCCCTTATGCGCGGTGGCGATAGAGACCAGTTCGGCCAGCCACGTCACCGGAATTTCCTTGCGGTGGACGATGGCGCATGAATGCCCGACATCCAGATAAGCGATGCCTTCGCGAATGTAATCGATCTCGAAATAGCAGCCGCCATTGTCGCCATCGCCGGCATACCTGTTGGGGCATTGGTGCTTTTGCTTTGCCATGATGAACCGTGTCCTGTTGGTTTAAGCGGCCGGGCTAAGCGGCTCTTGGGTCCAGGCGTAGTACCGGCGGCGAATGGCGTCGAAGGTCGCGGCGGCGTCGAGATCGGCGTCCAGATCGCGCTTGCTGCGGATGCCGCACGTTTCCTTGATGAACCGGTCTGCCGCGCCGCTGTCCTTGCAGCCGTAGGGGTAATGAGCCTCGATCCACTGCCAGAAGAGCGGTTCCCGGATCATCATCCCGGCGCGGTTCGCGTTGGTGGTCTGGCGGCGCTCCGGCTCGGCGACAGGGGCGTGCGGCGTCTCCGTGGCGGGGGTGGGCTCTGCCTTCGCTTCTTCCCGCGCCACCGGTATGAACAGGACCATGAACTCTTCCCCGTCCTTGGGGCTGCAATGAGCCCCCTTGAACGGGTGAGTGGTGGGATTGTCCAGCGGGTCGGTGGAAGCGTCCAGGCGGATGCTGGCGTTCATGCCGCGGGCGTTGTCGGACCAGTTGGTGAGGCGCACACGGCCGGCGAACACAGCGCCGCCGGCACGGAGGGCGTTAAACGCTTCTGTCAGCCGATCAGCCATTTTCCTGCGCCTTCTTCGCCAGATACCGACGCCACGGGAGAGAGGCGGCGGCGAACTCCTGCGCCAGCTTCTTCATGTTGATGAAGTGCTTGGCCTCGAATGCCGGCTCACCAATCCGGTGCTGTTCGGCGTGGTGGGCGGAGCACAGCGAAATTGCCCAGCAATCCGAAGGCTTCATCCCCATGCCGCCGTCCGTTCCACAGCGGACGTGAGCCGCTTCGATGGGCATCTCCTTGCAGCCGGGCACGCTGCATTCGTGCTGGCGGACGAAGTTGAGATGGCCGGGGCAGCGGTCGCGCTTGTCTCGGCCGGTGGTGACGGTCTGGCGTTGCCGCCGCGCGGGGAGTGCCATGGGTCACCTCACTCCGCCGGATGGGCAGGCGCCAACAGCAGGCGCTTGCGGTTTTGGGCGTAGGCCTTCACGTCGTCGTAGAGGTCCTGCGGCAGCGTCTCGAGTTGCGGCTTGTGCTCGCGCCAGTAGCTGGTCAGTTCATCAGGCTCGCCGCAGCCATCCAGGCCAAGCTTGAGGGCGGCGGCAGCGGCCTTGTAGCCTTCCGCGTCGCGGTTGGATCGGTTGGCGGCTTCCTCCCGGCGCTTTCCCTCGTACTCGGCCGCGACGGCGTCCCGGTATTTGCTGTCATCGAACAGCCCGAGATACACGTCCGCGCACAGGCCGACGTTGACGAGGCACTTGGTCAGGGCGTCGGTGACGGCCATCTTGTAGGCCTCATCTGCCGCCCGGCCGACTTCGGTTCCGCCGATCTGCGGGCCGGTGAACAGCCGCTCCTTGGTCTCCGGATCGGTGTACCAAGCGTTCACGGTGACGTAGACGGCCGACACAGTGCCATCCTTCGTCTTGAACTCTTCCGACCAACGCTCGGTGATGTCGTAGCCCCAGCCCTTGCCGATGGGGCCGAACACCTCCGTCATGCGCTGGGCGCGCCAGACGGGGTCGATCTGCGTGCCGGTGAAGCCACCGCCCTTCTTGAACGGCTTGGTGGCCTTCGGATCCGTCTTCTTGAGGGTGTCCCACAGGGCGGTGTTGGTGGTCTCGGACATGTTCAGGCCCTCCGGATGGTGAGGGAAGTGCCGCCGTTGGACATGACGGCGAATGGAAGCTCGGTTCCGCCCTTGAGCGCGTCCTTGAGCTTGGTCTTGTCCACCTCGGTCTTGACCTTGGCGAAGCCAGCCTCGATGGCGGCGGCCTCGTCGGTGACGATGACGGAGGCGGGCTTCGCGCCGACGGAGACAGTGGCCTCCGGGAACGTCAGCTTCTTCATGCTGGCGGCTTCCATGGCGGTGAGGATGGCGCCGCGCATGCTGTCGCAGCTTTCGTCGAAGCGCTTCTTGCGGGCCTGCCGGTCCTTGATCTGCTCGGCCAGGGCAGTGGACAGGGTCTCGTATTCGTCGATCTGCCGCAGGACGGCGCCGATGGCCCGGTCCAAGTCGCATTCGCCTTCGAGGGTGTCGGCGAGGGCCTGGGCGTCTTCCGCCAGGGCCGGGAAGCGGCGCACCAGCTCGTCGCGCAGGATCGAGGCGTTGCGGGTCTCGTGGCGGAGGGAGTTGATCGCGTTCATTGGCGGAAGCTCATCGGCTCGGTGTTGTTGAAGATGCCGGCGACATCGGACCCGGCGTCGATCAGGCAGGCGTCAACCCACTCCAGGCCTTCCACGCCATCAGCGATCAGCTTGCGGATGTCGGCATGGACGGAGGCGATGGACTTGTGGGCGGTGGCGAGGATTTCGCGCTGGTCGGGATCGAGGCGGATGGTGTGGGCCATGGCGGTTACTCCGCGGCGAGGGCAGGGACGGGGGCGCGCTGGGCGACGTAGCGCCCCAGGGCGTCCAGGCATTCGCTGAGGCTCCCAGAACCGACCGTGCGGCAGTCCTCGAAGGAGTGCTGATCGGGGCGGAACCAGTGGGTGATGTACACTTCCTCACGCCCGTCCATGCTGAGGGTGAGGGCGAGGCGCCCGTATCCGATGGCGGCGCTCGCGGCGCGCAGGCGGGACTGAAGCTCTTCGACGGTCATATCAGCGCTCCTATGATGCGGCCGGCAGCCCACAGCGCACCTTCGGCGGTCAGGATGGCGGCGGTGATAAGAAGGAAGCGGGTCATTGCGGGTGGACCCTGTTGAGCGGCACACGGCCGGCGCCCATCACGAACACGACGGGCGAGTTGCCGATCAGGTGCGCCTTGCTGGCGGTGACGGTGGAGACGCGGCGGAATGGCGCGGCGTGGTAGGTGACGGGCTTGCCAACCGGGTTGTCGGCGTTGAAGCGCTCAACCTGCATTCGGCTGCGGCTGATGGAGGGGATGCGGTCCATGGGCTCACTCCCCACTCGCATGCTCGATGAGCGCCGCCGGGTCTTCGTCGCACATGGCGGTGGCCCACGCATCGACGGCCGGTTGCGCCTTCTCCCATCCGTTGGCGCCGCGTTCTTCGATCTTCACCGGCTCAATGATGGGGCCGTGCGGCGGCTCACCAATGCCGTCGATGGGGTCGAAGTAGCCCGCAAAGGGCTTGCTGTAGTCGTAGGTGATGCGGACATCGACAGAGGCCGTAACGGTGCCGTCGTCGGCGGTCTGCTCGTAGGTGGTTTCGTAGGTGTGGCGGGTGGACATTGGTCAGCCCTCCCCACGGGCAGCGCGGGCGATCTTGGCCGCGTCGCGGAAAGCCTTGGCGCGGAGCTTCATGTCGCCGCGCATGGTGCCGTTGTGGATGGCCGTGGCGTCGTCGTCCATGCGGGCGGCTTCGGCCTCCAGTGCCGCCGCAATCGCTTCGCCGCTCTCCGTCACCCCCAGCAGCGCGTCGATCTGCTCGGAGGGCTCGTCAACACGGTCTGTGACGTCCGGTTCGTTGACCATGGTGGAAAGCATGACGCGCGATCCGCCGTGGTCACCGGCCCAATACTGGACGATGTGGTCGGCGTTGTAGCGGAACGCGTCTTTGCCATTGTGCAGGGTGATGAAGGTCGCCATGCTTCAGCCCTCCGACACGGTGGAGGTGGCCGAAGAGAGGGCGGCGCGAATTGCGGCCCCGTGCTTGGACGCAAGCCACTGGCGGTTGTTGTCGTCAGCCCAAATTTCCTGCAACACCTTCAGCAGGTCCGGCGCGGCAGCGATCAGGCGGGCGTTGGCTCGGCTCTCATCATCTCCACAGCCGCAGTCAGCAATCCACAGGCCGTGGGGAAACTCTCCCTTCGGACGGACAACCATGGAATTGCTGTAGCCGCCCTTGTCGTTATGTCCGGCTTCCCACGGACCCGACGTGTGTTTGAGCATCGGTCAGCCCTCCACCTTGCCGAAGGCGCCGCAGTAGCCAACCTCGACGGTTTCCGTCTCGCAGTCGTTTACGCTGACCCAGCCGTTCTCCTTGTGCCGCCGCTGGGTTCCGCCTTGGCGCCACGCCATGCACTCGGAAGCGATGCAGCAGACCGGCCCGCCACCGCCAGCTTCAAAAAGAGAAGTTTCCATGTGGATAAGGCGGTTATGGCCATTCCCAACGGGACGTTGGCCCCCGTCCACATCAATGAGCATTTGGCCGCGCACCATAGGGCACCACTTCGTGCGGGCTTCCTGTTCGGTCATCATCATGTCGTCTGTCTCCAGGGGAGTTGCGTGCTGTCCGCAGCCCGCCGTGACGGGCTAGGGACAACGCCCGGATACGCTCCGGGTCGGCGGTGGTCAGAAGTGCACCGAGAAATCGCGACCGCACTTGTCGCACCACTGATGGACATGGCCGCCGCTACAGGCGCCCATGTGATGACCGCGGTGCCAGACCATGCAGATGACGACGCGGATGATGCTCATCGTCGTGTCCTTGCTTGTTGAAAGACCCGCCGGACAGCCTTTGCAGATGTCCGGCGGTAGTTGCCCGAGAGAGGAGCCGCTATGTCGCTAGCGGCGGGCGGTCTCAGGCGCCGCGCTCGGCGACCGCGGCGGCATTCATCGCCTTGGCGGCCCACATCGCGTCCGGGATGTTCTCGTCAGCGATAAGAGAGACGCAGCGAGCGACGATCAGGTTGACGCACTCGATGCGGACGCCAGCGGCAATGACGGTCGCGGTGCCGTCGCCATGGCTGATGGTGCATTCGTCCAAGTCGCTCATGGTGTCGTCCTCTGTTCGTGTTCGTGTGGGGTGGGGGAGGGTCAGGCGACGCGGGCGGCTGGTCGAAAAAGCTCTGGCTGTTCGCGGATGGCTTGCCTGACGCCAATTTCTTTCAGCAGGCCGATGACGCTTAGGTGGCAAGTGAAGGCTTCTTCCCACTTGCCGCTGTCCCGCTTGACCTGAACGCAGGCGTGGGCGTCGCCATCATCGCTGGAGCGATACCAGCGAAAGCGCTGGTCGATTTTGTGGGTCTTGGCGGCGGTCATGGCGGCCTCTGTGTGTGGGGGGCGGTTGTTCAGGCGGCGACCGTGAGGACTTCGGCGCAGGCGGCAGCGACGGAGGCAGCGCGGGCGCGGCGTTTGTCCAAAGCGGCCTGCTGGTGGTCGCATTCGACGGCCTCGCGCTCAGCCCATGCGGCGTCCATGGCAGCGGCGTTCGCCTCTTCGTCCAGCCACGCCAGCAGGCGCTCCACGTCCTTCTTGACCGTGCTTACCCAGGTGTTTTCGATGTAAAGGACACACATGGCCGTTACGTATTCCGACCACGTTTCGCTCGTGTAGACAGCGCGCCCGCCGTCATTGGTATCGACAGTAAACCAGATCGTCTTCTCACCAAGGGCCGGGACGGTCGCGGTGATGCTGGCGCTCTCGCGCTTGGCATCGGTCAGGGTGTAGTTGCCGATGCAGGAGGTGACCTTGATCGTGGCGGCGGTCATGTTGGTTTCCTTGGCGGGTTGTGTGGGGGCGGTCATTTCGGCCCCCGGTGTGGAGCGCGTGCTCCGTGTTTCCGATGACCTGACTATGAACAAATCGTTCCGAACGGTCAAGAACAAAATGTTCCCACATGCGCAAAAGTGGGAGTGTCATAATCGGTTGCGCTCAGCTGCTGTGGCTCGCGCTTCGATACGGGGGAGATGATGAGGAAGGCGCTTATGGTTGGGCTGGCTGGCCTGTTGTCCGTCTTGGCTGGCTGCACATCGGTCTCTGTCCCGATGCCTCAAGCGAAGAAAGGCTCAAGCGTTGTCGTCGGTCAGCGTGTGACGGCTGGCGTTGGCGATCCCATCCTTGCCGAGTACGACTATTTCTATCGTGCCGGTGCAGTGCCTGATGCGTCTGTGGAGGCGCGATCCGCCGAATGGACCATGCGCATCCCGGCCGGGACGCCGCTGATGGAGGTCACGCTGCGTGACCAGAAATGGTACTGCACCACGTTCTTCGCGGCCTACAACCTCATGGGCGTACCGGGGGCCAATGCCTGCCTGCGGGACACCAAGGGAGATGGACACTTCGACCAAGCAGACCACACGGGCGCAAGCTGGGGCAGCGCTCAGACGCAGCCAGTCACCTATCGGGCCACAGAGATTGCGCAGCCGGGCGGCTTTAAGGTGGAGCTGCTTTACGAGGGCATCTCGGGGAATGTGGTCAACATCACCTATCGCGAGTTCGCGGAGAACATGATCCGCCCGGCATTCCAGCAAGACTTGAAATACACCTTGGCGCGGCCTGACGAAGAAATCTCTTTCCGCGGCGTGCGGATCGTCGTGCACTCCGCCACGAACAGCCGGATTGACTACACCGTGCTGTCTGGCATGAGGCGCCAGTGAGAGGGACAGGCTGTCTTGTTGGGGCGGTGGCCGGAATTGCTGGGCTGATCGGCGCCGTGTGCGTCATCATCTCGGCACCAGGAGCTACCGCCGTAGACGTGGCGGCCGGATTGCTTGCCTTCGGGGTGTTGTGGCTGGCGGTGGCGTCAATCGACATAGGCGATGACGAAATTTTGTGAGTGCGACAACCTGACGCACGTCACATTTGGTCAATTCGCATTCTGCAAACCAAACTGGCCTAAGCCGTGCAAACATTGGCGTTTTGCAAATTGCGAGACGCAGGAGCGCCATTCCTACGGCACCAAAGCGCCAATCACGCCATACCATGGTATGCACGTTACAAGGGCGTAACCAAAACGGCGTACACACACTGGTAATCTTTTGGCTAGAATATGGGCATTCCACGGAGCCCAACCGATGGAAGGGCGTGCCGATCAGCGGCTAACTGACCGGCACGCCTTTAGCGAACGTGCATTCGCCCAGGGTATTGATCCAGTGCGCCCGGCGCCTGGGTCTGAACCTCACCTGTCCTTGCCGCCTAGGGGCTGGGGTATAGAAGCACGGATTACGCCAATGTTCGTCAACGAACACACCAGGGTATGCACCTATTGCCGCAGCGCTGCGATTGGTATTTCGCGATTATCGCTTGCAATTTTAGAAAAATGCCAAACGCGGCGATAGGGCGCAACTCTTGCCGTTGCGACAACGTTCCTAATTTGTTCTAATGGGTGCCGAGCAGTGATGGAGCCATACGTGACCGGCGAAGACCAGCGCGTTAGCCTGATTGTGGGATTGGTGGGGTTGCCGGCGGAACGCATCGCGGCGATCCGCCAAGCCATGGAGGCTATTGCTTCTCTTGATGAGGCTGAGGTTGCGCCATTCCTTCAACGATTTCGCGAAGGGCGCGGAGTTTCGTTTCGCTGAGCCCGCCGACGCCAGCGATGATCGCGGCAACGTCTTCGTTCAGCTTCTCTGAGTCCGCCGCGCCGTCATCAAATCCGAGGATTTGGTTGGGCGTTGTCTGGAGCACGCCGCAGATTTTCAGCAGCAGCTCGTAGTCCGGCTGGCGCTCCCCATTGACGTAATGGCTATAGCGGCGCGGGCTGATCTCCACGCGCCGCGCCACCTCAGCGTCGCTAAGACCCAGGTCTTGCGCGCGTTTCCTCATATTTTCGCCGAAGCTCGCCATGCACAGATTGTTCACGGCAGCGCGATGGTTGGCTAGGTACATTTCGTTCTTGCCATCCCGGAACGTTTTGTTCATACTGCCCCCATGACAACGTTCCCGATCATCGAGAAGCTAGGTGGCCGCAAGGCGGCACACGAAAAGCTTCGCTCCCGTGGGTATGACCACACCATCCATGCGATCCGCATGTGGGAGGCGCGCGGCAGCATGCCCGGTGATGCGGTCGTGATGCTGTTGGGCATCGCCGAAGACGAAGGCACGCCCGCACAGTCCAGCGACTTCATGATCGGCCAGATGCCGCCGCGCCGCCCCAGAGCGGCAAGCCACGAAGGGAGGGCGCACGCATGAGCGACCTGACCATTTTCAATTTCCACGGCCGTGACGTCCGCATCAGCGGCGGCCCCGACGATCTGTGGTTCGTCGCCACCGATCTGTGTGAGCCGCTCGGCTACCGAATGGCTAGCGACATGACCCGTATTTTGGATGATGACGAGAAGGGTACGCACATTGTGAGTACCCCCGGCGGCCCCCAGGAGGTCGCAGTCATCTCGGAGCCGGGCGTCTACAAGCTGGTCGCCCGCAGCCGGAAACAGCAGGTCAAGGATTTTGACCGGTTCATCCGGCACGAAGTCCTCCCACAGGTCCGGCGCACTGGCATGTATGCCCCTGCGGTCGCGGCGATGGACCCCCGCCAGATGGGCGGCATCATGAAGGCCGTCGTCCGGGCTCAGATCAAGGAAGCGATCACGGAACTGGCGCCACAGATCATCGCCGCTCAGCTTGCCGCCGATCCGCGTGTCGCCGCTATCCGCGCTGTCACAGCCCTTGAAATCGCGCAGGACGAGGGCGTCCCCCGTAAGGGCCGACACCCCATCGTTGTCAGCATAAGCAAGCGCCTGAAGCGGTATTGCCTTGCTCGCGGGCACGATCCCGACAAACAGCCCGGCAAGTCCGCCAAGCTGTTCCCGGTCGAATACGCCTATGCGTGGCTTCGGGAGGAAGGGCGCGAGTTCATCAGGCGCCGTATCGCCGATGCAGCGGAGCCGGCACCGCTTTTCGCCATTCGCGGCGGCAAGCACTAACCCCCAGACAGACGAACGCCGGCCCCAATCCCCATCGGCAGCCGGCGCGCGTCTCATCACTGATTGAGGCGTACTATGACCCAACATACCACGCTGGTCAAATCCTACCCTGCCGCCGGCTCTGCCGTCACGAACGCAGACGGTTGGCGCTCCTACCTCTCCGGTGGTGAGCCCCGCCACTTTTGGACCGCCATCGGCTTTCAGGCTGTGTTGGGTCTGGTGGCGCTGCATGTCGCTGCCGGACGGGCGGCAGAAGAGGCGCTGACGTTCATCGGCGCGGCTTTGGCGATCATGGCGGTTGCCAGCGTCATCGGCATCGCCGCGGTGTACCTGCTGTTGGGTATCGCCAAGCTGGCCCATGCCTCCGTCCTTACTGTTTGGGGGCTGTGACATGCTCCCCCATAGCCAAACTCTCCAGATGCCTTGCCCAGCCCAGCATTTCGTTGCGGGCGTCCGGGGCGTCCTCATCGGCCGCAGCCTGCCGCAGGATCGTGGCGTAGACCAGCGCATCAATGGGGTTGGTGAGCGGCAACGTCGGTTCCCGATTGTCTCGCTGGAAGCGCATTTCGATGCACAGCGCGGTAGCCATGTAGCGGCACCACAGCCAGCCGCCGATCGTATGGTACTGCGCTTGGCTGCGATGCCACGCGGCTCGTTCCAGGCCGTTGGCTGGGCATGGCGGGGTGTCGAGTGCGACGATCATGCCCATGGCTCAGCGCTTTCCGAAGGTGTCGACCACGGCGATAGCCAGCCCTTCGGCCTCCGGGGCTCGGTTGGTGATGCTGCCCAGCGTCTCCAGGGTGAGGATGATGCAGGCGACCAAGCGCTCTTCGTTGGTGCCCTTCCGCGACTTGTGCGGCTGACCGATCCGCTCGCTTCCCGCCTCGCTCATGGCTTCCTCTCCGTGTTTCTGCGCTGCGGAAATTATGTTCCGGGAGGTGCGCTATGACCACGAAAAGCCCCCGTCGCAAGATGTCGGAAAACGACGACGGCATGGTGATTACGGCCGGCGCCGTTCGGTTCGCTCGCAAGCGTTGGCCGTTCAAGGTCGCCGCCAACCTCGCTGCTGTGCTGCGCATCAGCGAGCGGCAGGCGGAACGGCTGGTGGAGGAAAAGCGGCCCTGGAGCCTGCGGCACATCGGCCGGATGACCGCGGTATTCGGCATGGAGTTTGTCGCCACCGTCTTCCACCCACTGGCAGCCAGAGAAGCACATGCCGAACACATTGCCGTCCGCGAATACCTCGCGCGCCAACGGGCCGCGAACGAAGAGAAGCGCATCGTGGAAAGGGAAGTTGCGGCTTCTTCTGGTGAGGCTGGCAAACGGCCTTCTCTCGCTGTCCGAACGGCTGGGGCAACGGGACGACTGATTGCCAAGCTGGCGCGCCGCCGTCATCCGGAGGCCGCCGCATGACCGAAACACCACCCGCCGGGACCAGCCAGCCTCCCCACCCGGCGCAGACTGGCGGGGGGGGGGAGCAGACC
>NZ_LGQU01000196.1:0-14685 GCF_003115935.1 Azospirillum sp. TSH20 | reverse complement strand
CCCCCCCCCGGGGAGAGGGTTAGGGTGAGGGGGAAGCGCGACGGCCCTTCCCCAAGAATCCACCCCTGCATCCCCCTCACCCCGACCCTCTCCCCGGGGGGGAGAGGGGGAATTTCAGCATAACTCACGCCGCCGCGCTGCTGCCGGGATTCGCCCCCTCGCGCTTTGGCCAGTTGATCTCCTCGACCGTGCCGTCTTCGCCCAGGAAATAGCGGCGAAGCGGCGTCAGGTCGGCGCCCAGCTCATAGACCAGCGGCCGGCTGGTGGGGATCTCGAACAGTGGGATGTCGTGGTCGGCGACATCGTCCAGATGCTTGACCAGCCCGCGCAGGCTGTTGCCGTGGGCCGACACCAGCACCCGCGCACCCAGCCGCAGCGCCGGCGCGATCTCGTCGCGCCAGAAGGGGACGACGCGGGCGGTGGTGTCCTTCAGGCTTTCGCCGCGCGGCAGGTTCGCCTTCGCAAGGCCGGCATAGCGGCGGTCGGTGACGGCGGACCGTGGATCGTCCGGCTCGATCGGCGGCGGCGGGACATCCCAGCTTCGCCGCCACTGGAACACCTGCTCCGCCCCGTGGCGCTCCGCCGTCTCCGCCTTGTTCAGCCCCTGCAGCGCGCCGTAATGCCGCTCGTTCAGGCGCCAGTGCTTGTGCACCGGCAGCCACAGCCGGTCCATGTCGCGCAGGACGAGGTGCAGGGTCTCGATCGCGCGGCTCAGCACCGAGGTGAAGGCGATATCCACGTCGATGCCGGCGGCCTTGAGCAGGTCGGCCGCCTTGTGCGTCTCGGCGATTCCACGGTCGGTCAGGCCGACGTCGGTCCACCCGGTGAAGCGGTCTTCCGCGTTCCACACACTCTGGCCATGGCGCAGCAGGATCAGTCGGTGCATGGCGGGTCTCCCTTCGGTAGCCGGCCGCTCATCCGGCACTTCCCTGTTGAAACAGACCTGTAGCCGGCCCGGTTCCCGCGACAAATCATCGCGCCGCGGACCGCGCCAGGCCTGCCCCGACCGTGCGCGGCGGTTTCAATCCGGTTTCATGATTGCCTCCGGAGACACCAATTATGTCAGCCGCGAAATCTTGGCGACATACTCGGACAATAATCCTGCGCTACGGTCACCCCACCTGAAATCACCGGCCTTGCCGGCCGCAGCGGATTGGGAAGGGACGATGACCGAACCGAACACGGGATCGCAGACTTCACACGGCGCAGCCGGCCTGCCGGGCGCTCCGCCGAACCATTCCGATTATCGCCCCAGCAACCTGACAACCTTGCGTACCGAGGCCACGATGCTGCATCATCATGACGTCATCTCCAGAGCCGTGTCGACCGACCGCGAGATCACTCTGGAGGCGCTTCGTGTGTTCACCTATCTGAGCCGGAGGCTCCATTTCGATCGCTCCGTTCCGGTGCTGCAGTCCGAACTGGCTGACGCGCTGGGCATGCAGCGGCCCAATGTGAACCGGGCCATCAAGCTGCTGGAAACCAAGCAGATCCTTCTGCGGGAATCCAAACTGGGGCGCGCGATCACGTTCCGGCTCAACCCGGGACTGGAGGGCGGCCGGGCCTGAGTGTTTCGTCAGGGTATGGAATGATCGTAGAGACCCGTGAGCTGTTCTTCACCAATTCCGCCCTGAAAAAAGCCCTCGCCTGGTACCAGAAGGCCCCCAATCAGACGGACCTGCCGCTGGGCGTCGTCACGACGGTGACGCCCACATCGGAAGGTGGTCTGTCGGTCCAGATTCAGCAGAGCGGCGCCTCCAGAACGCGGGAGGTCCTGTTCACGCCCAGCAAGACGCTGGCGCTGCTTCTGCTCTTCTGTCGCCGCCAGAAGGTTCCGATCCCCCGCGACGCCGGCAAGGAACTGGAAGCTGCGGACGACGGCCTGATCCTGATCGTGCGCGGCGAAACGCCGACCGTCGCACCACCTCCCTAAGCCGCCTGCCTGAACCGCCTGCCTGATCGACATCATGCCGCCGCGCCTCCTGCGCGTGCGGCCTTTTGCCGTTTGCCCGGTCTGTCGTGTGCCCGGTTTGCCATACGCGCAGTGACGCGGTCCACGCGCGGCTGTTCGATCCGGGCTTTCGGTCATTGCGGAGAGCTGCAACAAAACGAAATATTAAAAGTGGAGGCTGGTGCGATGATTGCGCGTGAGCAGCTATGGTATCGGTGAAGCTGCATTCACCGGATGGACAGGGTGGTTATGATCATCGTCATAGTCGCCAAGACCGGTCGCACTGCATTGCTTCGTGTGATAAAGTTCCTCCGGCTATTGGGGCTAAGCTATAGTTCCGGTCCACCAACCAAACGGGGATGTGCAGGCCGATTTGTCGTTCGAACATTCGGAACAGCCCAATGCGTGAGCTTGTCCGGCACAGTTTGGGCAAACATGCTTCTCATGCCCGGCGACCGCCGCCTAACCCTTTCGCCATCGCCGAGGATTTCCCACCGATGACCGTCACCCGCCTGTCGCTGCCGCTTTGGAAGGAGCTTCGGTCCCATGGACCGCGGGTCCGTCCGATGCCTGCCTGACCGGGCCGATGTCATCGCCGCAGATGGCCCCATCACCCACGCCGTCCTCCGCCTTCGTCCGCCGGATCACCGCCTCGCCGCGGACGCTGGTTGCGGTCCTCTGCACCATGCTGGCATTGCTGGGAACGGCATCCTGGGCTGCCGTCACCGCGCTCGATTACCGGGACACGCTCGAACGGTCCGAAGACGATGCGCGGCAGGCGGCCATCCTGTTCGACGGCCACGCACGAGGCGTGCTGAACGCCAGCATCGACCTGCTGGAACAGGTCGCCGGCCGGATGGATGGCCGGGGCCTGAGGTCATGGGCGGAACGCAGCCTGCCGGAAGCGATGGCGGTGGAGCGCAACGGCCGCCTCTCCCTGCTGGGTGCGGACGGCTCGCTGCGGTATGGCTCCGCCGTCGCCTTCGCCGAGCCGGAAACCAGCGACGGCCTGTCTCTGCTGGTCCGTCCCTTACCGCCGGGTGAGGAGCATCAGGTCCTGCCGGCCTTCGGACATATGGCCGGCCAGCCGGCCATTCTTTTCGCCCGCCGCATCCACACCGCGGCGGGCGTTTTCGACGGTGCGGTCCTGGTGGCTGTCCCGGTGTCGGCCTTGAACCCGGTGCTGAACGCCTTCGGTGACGGGTTGGCGCGCTCCGTCGGACTTTACCGTCCCGACGGCGTCCGTCTGGCCGGCATCGGCGTTCCGTCGCTGGGCCCGCTGCCGCGGCTGGATGAGGGAACGATCCGGGTCGATGCGAACTGGACGGGAACCGGCAAGCCGTCGATCCTCGGCGTGAAGCGGATGGCCGACCTGCCGATCCTGTCGGCGGTGACGATCCCGCGCACCGCCGTGCTGGAGCCCTGGTATGTCCGGATGGAGCGCGGCCTTGTCGTGGTGGTCGCCGGGGTGGCGGCGCTTGCCGGACTGTCGATGCTGGGGGCCGCCAGCCTGCGGCGCGAGGCGCTGGCCCGACAGGCCCTGACCCAGGCGAACGCCCAGCTTGAGCTGGCCAATGCGCAGTTGGAGGAGCGGGTGGAGGAGCGGACCGCCGCCCTCAGCACCCTCAATCTGAGGCTGAGCCGGGCGCTGGAGGAAAAGGAGCGGGCCAATCAGGCCAAGGGCCGGTTCCTTTCGGCGGCCAACCATGATTTGCGCCAGCCCTTCCAGGCCTTGCGGCTGTTCCATCACATTCTGATGGAACGTCTGGCCGAAACGCGCGACCGCAGCATCGCCGAGAAGATGGGCGAAGCGCTGGATGCCGGGGAAAAGCTTCTGCACGCCCTGCTGGAGGTGGCGACGCTGGACGCCGGCGTCGTGCGGCCTCAGCTGGCCGACGTGCCGGTGTCGGCGGTGCTCGAGGAGCTGCTGGCCGAATTCCGCGGCATGGCGACGGAAAAGGGGCTGACCCTGCGCGCGATGCCCACCCGCATGGTGATCCGCACCGACCGGACGCTGCTGACGCGCATGCTGGGCGATCTGCTGCGCAACGCGATCCGCTTCACCGACAAGGGCCGCGTCACCATCGGCTGCCGCCGGCATGGCCGCTGGCTGCGCATCGAGGTGTGGGACACCGGCACGGGCATTCCCGCCGAACAGCTCGACAACATCTTCGAGGATTTCGTCCAGCTCGGCAATCCGGAGCGTGACCGACGCCAGGGCCTCGGCCTCGGGCTGGCCAAGGTGCGGCGCAAGGCGGCGCTGCTGGGACACACGGTGGAGGTGCGGTCGCTCCAGGGCCGCGGTTCCGTCTTCGCGGTCCATGTGCCGGTGGTCGGGACCGAACGGCCGGCGACCCAGGTGCCGGCGCAGGATCCCGATCCGGTTCAGAGCGGCGACCGGCTGATCCTGGTCGTGGAGGATGATCCGATCCAGCGCGACGCCGTGCGGCTGCTGCTGGAAAGCTGGGACTATCGGGTGATCGCGGCGGTCGACGGTGAAAGCGCGCTGGCGCTGTTCGGCGGAGCGGAAAGCGGGGCGCCCTCACAGGACGGCCCCATGCCCGACCTTATCGTCAGCGATTTCCGGCTGCCGGGCCGGCTGACCGGCGTGCAGACCGTGGCGGCGGTGGGCGAGCGGCTGGACCGACCGGTGCCCGGCCTGATCCTGACCGGCGATACCGCGCCCGAACGCATCCGCGAGGCGGTCGCCACCGGCTGCCGGCTGCTGCACAAGCCGGTGTCCCCGGACGAACTGCGCGACGCCATCGCCGCCATCCTGTCGGAACGGCCGGGAAGCCGCACGGCCGACGGCGGCGAATCCGACGGCGGCGAACAGGCGCTGGAGAACGAGTCCGCGGCGTGAATTAACCCTTTCTGAAGCTGGGTTGCCTCAAACTGGCGCGGAATAGGGAGTTCATGGGGCCATGGTGCAGAATCGCACGCTCAGGCGTCTCGATCAGGCGCAGCTCGATCTGGCGGTGCGGAAACACGAGATGTTCCGCAATGCCCGGGTGGGCGGCGCGCGCGCCAACCTGTCCTTTTGCGATCTGTCCGGGTTGGACCTGTCGGGCCGTGATCTGGCCCATGCCGATTTCGTCGGCGCCAGCCTGCGCGGTGCCAATCTGGCCGGCGCGCGGCTCGATTGCGCGTCCTTCTTCGTCGCCGATCTGCGGCAGGCCAATTTCGACGGCGCCAGCCTGATCAAGGCCGACCTGCGCGGCGCCTGCCTGCGCGGCGCGATCCTGGTCGGCGCCAACCTGTTCGAGGCGGACCTGCGCGACGGCTCCCTGGCCGAAAAGGACCGGTCCGGCCATCTGCATATGGTGCAGATCGATTCGTCCCCGGCCGAGGCCGACGGCGCCGACCTCTCGGGCGCCAACCTGACCAATGCCCGGATGTCCGGCGTCATGGCCATCCACACCGATTTTTCCGACGCGGTGATGCGCGGCTGCAAGCTGGTGCGGGCGACCATGCGCGGCGCCAACTTCACCGGCTCCAACATGGAGGGGGCGGACCTGTCCGGCGCCGACCTGCGCGGCGCCTGCCTGCGCGGTGCGGTGCTGACCGGCGCCGTCATGGTGATGACCGACCTCACCGACGCCGACGTGGAGGAGGCGCTGACCGACAAGCCGGTCGGCCGTGTGGTGGCGGAACTGGGGCGGTCCCTGGAGGATCTGCTGGCCGACCACATGACCTGGGTGGGATCGAGCGGGGCGCAGGGTGCGATGCTCGACCTGTCCGACTTCGACCTGCGTCATGCTCCCTCGCTGGCCCACCTTTGCCTGACCATGCTGCGCGCCGTCGGGGCGACGCTCTACGGTCTGGACCTGTCGGGCGTGCAGCTTCAGGCCGCTGTGCTCGACAGGGCCGACATGCGTGGGGCGAAGCTGGCGGACGGCGACCTGCGCGGCATCAGCCTGCGGAACGCGAAGCTGAACAACGCCGACCTGCGCAACGTCAATCTGCGGCCCCTGGTGTTCGACGAGCATCGCTCCCGCCCCGCCGATCTGTCGGGGGCCAAGCTGCGCTATGCCGACCTCAGCGGCGGCAGCCTGCGGTCCGTCAATCTTGCCAACGCCGACCTGTCCTTCGCCAACCTGCGCGGCTGCGACCTCGCCAGGACCGACCTGACCGGGGCCAAGCTGTTCGGCGCCAAGCTTGAACGCCGCGCCCTGGCGGAGGGGGCGATCCTGGACGGCGTCGCCGGGCTGAAGCTTTAGGCTGCGAGCATAATGGAAGGCGGCCGCACTGCCTGCTTGCATGGCTTGCCGGGGCGGCGCTACACACGGGATGGCTGTCAGTCGAAAGGTCCAGAAGATGCCGGAAACGGTCCAGTCCGACCGCGTGACCGCGGCTGCCGCCGCCATGATGGTCTATCTGACCGACAGGCAGTTCGACGCCGAGAAGATCAACCGGTTCACCGCGCTGTGCGAGGAGATCCGCCGCGATCTCGACCTCGACAGCCGCCTTGCGCTGGCCGAGCGGCTGGAGCGCGAGGCGCCGTCGAACGACAATGTCCGGCTCCGCTCGGTCCTGTTCCTGCTGACCGGCGATCTCTATCACTATGAACGCATTCTCCATTACCTGATCCTCGGCGGCGACAGCGCCGACCCGGCGGCGCTGCACTACACCCACTGGTGCATGTCGCGGCAGCTGTTCCTCGGCGCGGCCAGCGGCGACAAGCTGGCGAGCTTCGTGCCCTGCGACCAGTTCCGCTTCTATATTGCGATGGTCCGCCAGATCGCACGGCGCTGGGGCCTGACGCCGCCGCGGGCAACTCTGCGCGACGGGCCGATCCGCCGTGTTGCGGTGGTGACCAACCAGTTCACCAACCAGGGCCATCAGCCGACCCGCGACTGCTTCGACTTCGCCGCCCGCATGCAGGACGAGTTCGGGCTGGATGTCGCCATCATCAACGTCAACGGCCTGCCGGGACGGGTCGAGAGCGTCTTCATCCCGCCGATGGTGGCGGAGGTCGCCGCCGATCTGGAGGGCGTCTATGCGCTGAGGATGTTCGGCCGGCAGGTCAAGGTCGCCTCCTTCACACAGCCCGCCTTCAGCCAGGACAAGCTGCGTGTCATCGTGGAGGCCATCGACGGCTACGACCCCGACCTGATCGTGTCCTTCGGCGGGTCGAACATCGTCGCCGACCTGTTCGCCGACTCCGGCGCCCGGCCGGTGGTGGCGCTGCCCACCAGTTCGGGCATCACCCTGTCGCTGGCCCCGATCGTGCTTGGATTTGAGGAGCGCGACCACACCCTGTCGATTCCGGCGCTGTATCGCGGCCCCTTCGCCCGCCGTTTCCGTCCCTTCACCTTCGGCTACACCCTGCCCCCGTCCGACGGAGTGCGCGTTAACACCGGCTTTGCCGACGGCACCCCCCTGTTCGCGGTGGTCGGCACCCGCCTGGACCAGGAGGTGACGGGGGAGGTGCTGGGCCTGCTGGACGATATTCTGGACCGCTGCCCCGACGCCGGTCTGGTGTTCGCCGGCGAGGTGCGGGGCCTGCCGGCGCGCCTCGCCCCGCTGCGCAACGGGCAGCGCATGCGCTGCCTGGGCCATGTCCCCGACATCCGCGCGCTCTATGGCCGCTGCCGCGTCTTCCTCAACCCGCCGCGCCAGGGCGGCGGCGGCGGCGCGGCCTTCGCCCTCGCCGAAGGGGTGCCGGTGGTGACCTATGGCTGGGGTGATGGAGCGGTCGTCTCCGGTCCTGAATTCTGCGTGTCCGGCCGCGACGGCTTTCTGGAGCGTGCTGTGACGCTTGCCACCGATGCCGCCGCCCACGCTGCCGCCGTAGCCGCCGCGAAGGCGCGCTTCCTCGAGATCGGCGACCGCAACCGCTGCGTCGAACGGCTGATTGCCTATGGCGAGGAGGCGCGGACCCTGCTGCGTGCCGAACGCGCCGGAGCGAATTAATCTTCCTTCACATTTTCGTGGAAGACTGATCCCAGTCCCTGGTCCCCTTGGAAAGCCGCCCCTTGCCGAACGCCGTCCCCAGCCTTCCTCCCCTCGGCCGTCCCCCCATGTCCATCGCCGGCCGTCCGATCGGCTGCGGCCATCCGCCCTATCTGATCGCGGAGATGTCGGGGAACCACAATGGCGACCTGGGCCGTGCTCTGGCGCTGGTGGAGGCGGCGAAGGAAGCGGGGGCCGATGCGGTCAAGCTGCAGACCTACACCGCCGACACCATCACCATCGCCCATGACGGTCCCGGCTTCCGGCTGGAGGGCGGGCTTTGGGGCGGACGCACCCTGCACGACCTCTACCGCGAGGCGCACACCCCCTGGGAGTGGCATGTCCCGCTGTTCGAGCGGGCGCGGGCGCTGGGCCTGACCATCTTCAGCTCTCCGTTCGACGAGACCGCCATCGAACTGCTGGAGGATCTCGACGCCCCGGCTTTCAAGATCGCGTCCTTCGAGCTGATCGATCTGCCGCTGATCCGCCGCGCTGCCCGCTCCGGCAAGCCGCTGATCATCTCCACCGGCCTCGCCACGCTGGGCGAGATCGAAGAGGCTGTGGCCGCGGCCGGCGACGTGCCGCTGGCCCTGCTGCATTGCGTCAGCGGCTATCCCACCCCGCCGGAGGACTGCAACCTCCGCACCATCCCTCATCTGGCCCAGACCTTCGCCGGCGTCACCGCCGGCCTGTCCGACCACAGCCAGGGCATCGCCGTGCCGGTCGCCGCTGCTGCAATGGGCGCCACCATCATCGAGAAGCACTTCACCCTGTCGCGCGCCGACGGCGGGGTCGACAGCGCCTTTTCCCTGGAGCCGGCGGAGTTCAAGGCGATGGCCGATGCCGTCCGCACAGCGACCGCCGCCATGGGGCGGGTCGACTATACGGTGAAGCCCAGCGAGGTTGGCGGGCGCGACTACCGCCGCTCCCTCTATGTCGTCGCCGACGTGGAGGCGGGAGAGCCGCTGACCGCCGCCAACGTCCGCTCCATCCGCCCCGGCTTCGGCATGGCGCCCAAGCATCTGCCGGACGTGCTCGGCCGCCGCGCCGTCCGCCGCCTGAACCGGGGGGAGCCGCTGTCCTGGGACATGCTGGCACCCCCGACGCAGGAGGACCGGCATGGATAAACCGCGCGTCGTCGCCATCTCGCAGGCTCGGATGACCTCCACCCGGCTGCCGGGCAAGGTGCTGATGCCGGCCGCCGGCCGCCCGCTGCTGGCCCACCATCTGGAGCGGCTGTCGCGCACGCCCGGCCTGGATGCGGTGGTGCTGGCGACGACGGTGAACGCCACCGACGACCCGGTGGTGGAGTGCGCGCAGGGTCTGGGCGTCGCCGTCTTCCGAGGCGACGAGCAGGACGTGCTGGGCCGCTTCGCCGGTGCTGCGGCGCTGGCCGGCGCCGATCTGGTGGTGCGCGTCACCGCCGACTGCCCGCTGATCGACCCGGTGCTGGTCGGCCGCCTGATCGCCGCCTTCAGGGAGGGCCAGCCGCTGGATTACCTGTCGATCGACAGCACCCGCTACCCGCGCGGCCTGGATGCCGAGATCTTCTTGCGCCGCCTGCTGGACGAGGCGGCGGCCAATGCCGCCGACCCGGCGGAGCGGGAGCATGTCACCCCCTACATCTACCGCCGCCCCCACTGCTTCCGGCTGGGGACGGCGCTGGTGCCCGACGCGCCGGTGGAGCCTGCCGACCAGCGCTGGTGCGTGGACGAGCCCGCCGACTACGAGTTGGTGCGGCGCCTGCTGGAGGCGTTGGTGCCGTCCAACCCCGGTTTCGGCTGGCAGGATTGTTGCAAAACTCTTCGCGACCACCCCGATTGGGTGGACATCAACCGTTCGGTCCGGCAAAAGACGCTGCACTGATCCGGTCCCGGTTCGACCAAGGAGAAAAGCTTATGGATCGCAATGAATTCCTTCTCGCTCTTGACGAGATGCTCGAACTGGATCCCGGCACGCTGACCGGCGACGAGGCCCTGGAATCGCTGGAGGCCTGGGACTCGCTGGCGGTCATCAGCTTCATCGCGCTGGTGGACGAGAAGACCGGCGTGGTCGTCGAAGGCGAGAAGCTGGCCAAGGCGAAGACGGTCGCCGACCTGCTGGCCCTGGCGGGTGCCCCGGTCGCGGCCTGACCGGTGCCGGTTCCCGTTTCCCGGCCTGTCACTGAAGGCAGCCGCCTGCGCGCCGGTGTCGCCACCGTCGCCGGCGGCCCTGCCGCCTACCTGTCGGTCGGCAGCGGCGGCGTGCCCGTCCTGCTTCTGCATGGCTTCGCCGGCGACCGCCTGACCTGGCAGTTCAATCTGTCGGCCTTGTCGGCACGGCGGCGCGCCATCGCCGTCGATCTGCCGGGCCATGGCGGATCGACGCCGGATGTCGGCAGCGGCCGGGTCGCCGATTTCGCTCCCTGGCTGGTCGAGTTCCTCGACGGGCTGGAGTTGCCGCGGGTGCATCTGGTCGGCCATTCGATGGGCGGCTATGTCGCGCGCGAACTGGCCGGGCTGGCGCCCGACCGGGTGGCGAGCCTGACCCTGCTGTCCAGTGCCGGGCTCGGCACGCCCTTCGACCTGAACTTCCTGCGCCGTGCCATCGCGCCCGCCGACGTGGCGGAGGGGCGCGCCTGCGCCGAACGGCTATTCGCCGGTCCGTCGCCGCTGATCCCCCGCTTCGGCGAGGTGCTGCACGCCCAGGGCGCCGACCCGGTCCGCCGGGCAGGGCTGGAGCGGATCATCGAGGAGTCCTTCGCCGCCCATGCCGATGGCGGTGGACCGCCGGTGGACTGGAGCGCCTATCCGATGCCAATCCAGGTGCTGTGGGGACGCGAGGACCGCATCATCCCGCTGCCGCCCGCCGACCGGCTGCCGCCGGCCGCCCTGTTCCGGGTCTTCGACAATGCCGGCCACCTGCCGCACATCGAGGCTGCCAGCCCGGTGACCGCCGCCATCCGGTCCTTCCTGGACGGCTGCGACGATGTCCAAGCCGGGCGCCCACTCCCTGAGTCCACCAGACCATGACCGACAGCATCTTCGCCCTGATCGCCGAGGAACTCGGCCGCATCGCCGCCGACAAGGGAGAGGCCCTGCCGCCCCTGACGGCGGACAGCCGTTTCCTCGACGGCGATCTGCCGATCGATTCGCTGGACCTGGCCACGCTGCTGGTGGTGCTGGAACAGCGCACCGGCCAGGACCCCTTCCGCGAAGGCTTCCGCCAGTTCACCACCGTCGGCGAACTGGCGGCGCTCTACACCGTTTCTGCATGACAGACGGCCGCCCGGACTGGATCCATCCCGCCTTCCGTCTGATCGAAGGGGAGGAGGTCTTCGGCTGGGCAGACCTCGCCGCGCTGCCGGTGCCGGCAGGCGGGGTCGTGCAGGCCGACCGGCCGTCGCGTGTGCTGGCGGCGCTGGCCGCTGCGGAGGCGGCGGGGCAGGGGGTTCTGCTGGCCCGAGGCGGTGCGGAGTCCGCAGGCTGGCAGTCGGGACAGGGCTTCTCCGTCACGCTGGAAAGCTCCGGCACCACCGGCACGCCCAAGCGCCTGCGCCATGATTTCGCCCGCCTGCGCGGCCGGCTGCGCGGCGTGGCGGAGGAGGGCGCGCGCTGGCTGCTGACCTATGATCCGGGCGCCTTCGCCGGCTTGCAGGTGATGCTGACCGCCGCCGCGGCCGGAGCGCTGCTGGTCGCCGTGCCCAGTTCTGGTGCGGGAACGATCGCCGCGCTGGCGCAGGCGGCGCGGCGCCATGCCGTGACCCATGTCAGCGGCACGCCCAGCTTCTGGCGCGCCTTCCTGATGGCGCTGGGCGATGCGGAATTGCCGCTCGCCGCGGTGACGCTGGGGGGCGAGGCCGCCGACCAGCCGCTTCTCGACCGGCTGGCGGAGCGGTTTCCCCAGGCCCGGCTTCGCCACATCTACGCCTCGACCGAGGCGGGGGCGCTGTTCGCCGTCGCCGATGGCCGGGCCGGCTTTCCAGCGGCCTGGCTGGACGCGGCGCCCGACGGGCTGGATCTGCGCATCGCCGAAGGGGTGCTGGAGGTGCGCAGCCCGCGCGCGGCACCGGGTGCGGTCGATGCCGACGGCTGGCTGTCCACCGGAGACCTCGTGGAACGCCGGGGCGACCGGGTGCTGTTCGCCGGGCGGCTCGACGGGTTGGTCAATGTCGGCGGGGTGAAGGTCTCGCCGGAGGCGGTGGAGCGGTGCCTTCTGGCGGTCGACGGGGTGGCGGATGCCGCGGTCGTCGCGGTGCCGAGCCCGATCACCGGCCATCTCCTGACCGTCACCATCGTTCCGGTTCCGGGCGCCGATGAGCCCTCCCTTCGCGTTGCCCTGCGCGCCGCCACCGCCGACCTGCCGCCGGCCGCCCGGCCGCGCGCCCTGACCTTCGCCGACCATATCCCGCTGAGCGCCGCAGGCAAGAAGAGCCGAAAGGGATCCCAATGACCGCGTCAGCCCCCGCGTCAGCCCCCGCGTCAACCGCCCCCGCGTCAACCGCCCCCGCGTCAACCGCCATTGGGCCGAAGCGCCACGTCATCGTCACCGGCGGCAGCCGCGGCCTCGGCCTTGCGCTGGTGGAGGCATTGCTGGCCGACGGCTATCGGGTCTCCACCTGCAGCCGTTCCTCCTCCGACGCGCTGGAGCGGCTGGCCGGTCCCGACCTGTTCTGGCACCCCTGCCGCATCGGCGACGGCGACGAGGTGCGCGCCTTCTTCGATGCCGCCATCGCCTGGGGTGGTGAGGCTCCGCTGTGGGGGCTGGTCAACAATGCGGGTATCGCGCGCGAAGGCGTTCTGGCGACCTTCCCGGAGGTGGATGCGGAGGCGGTGATCCAGACCAACCTGACCGGCGCGCTCCAGGCCGCCCGCGCCTTCCTGCGGGCCAAGCTGACGGCGCGGGGGGAAGGTGCCCGCGGTGGGCGGATCGTCAACATTTCCTCCATCATCGGCCAGCGCGGCTATGTCGGGCTCGCCGCCTATTCGGCGTCGAAGGCCGGGCTGGACGGGCTGACCCGTGCGTTGGCCCGGGAAGTCGGACGGCGGGCGATCACCGTCAACTCGGTGGCGCCGGGCTATCTCGACACCGAGATGTCGGGCACCTTGTCGGACGGGCAGCGCGACCAGATCGTCCGCCGCACGCCGCTGGGCCGGCTCGGCACCGCGGCGGACGTTGTTCCGCTGGTCCGTTTCCTGCTCGGCGACGGCGGTGGCTTCATAACGGGACAGACCCTTACGGTGGACGGTGGCATCACCTGCTGAGGCCGTAAGTGACGCTGTAGGAAAATGGGGGAGGCGGAGATGGTCGCCAGCCGGATCGACGGGGTGGGCGTGCGCGGCGTCGTCGGCTGCGTGCCGGAAGGACGCGAGACGGTCGGGGATCTCGCCCGCCGCTTCGGCGAGGACGCGACCCGCAAGATCGCCGCCGCCACCGGGATCGAGGAGCGGCGGATCGTCGCCCCCGGCCAATGCACCAGCGACCTTGCGGAGGCCGCCGCCCGCCGTCTGCTCGACGGTCTGGGCTGGGAGCCGGGCAGCATCGACCTGCTGGTCCTGGTGACCCAGACCCACGACCAGACGCTGCCGGGCACCGCCTCGCTCCTGCACCGGCGGCTCGGGCTGCGCAAGGGAGCGGCGGTGCTCGACATCACCCACGGCTGTTCCGGCTTCGTCTATGGGCTGTGGGCGGCGGCGGGGCTGCTGAAGGCGGCCGGGCGGCGGGCGCTGCTGCTGGTCGGCGACACCACCTCGCGGCTGGTCGATCCGGAGGATCGCGCCGTGGCGCCGCTGTTCGGCGACGGCGCCGCCGCGATCGCCCTGGAACTGGACGACGCGGCCTCGCCCATGGCCTTCGACCTGGGAAGCGATGGCGCCGGTGCACCCTATCTGGCGGCGGACGGCGGCGCGATGCGCCATCCCGACCGGCCGCCGCGCCTGTTCATGGATGGAACCCAGGTTTTCGCCTTCACCCTGCGCGAGGTGCCAGGCAGCGTCCGCGCCGTGCTGGAGTGTGCCAACTGGACCACGGACATGGTCGACCATCTCGTCCTGCACCAGGCCAACGCCCAGATGATCCGCCATCTCGGCCAGAAACTGGGGGTTTCCGCCGATCGAACTGTCGTCGCCCTGCGGGAGGTCGGCAACACCAGTTCCGCCTCCATCCCGCTGGCATTGGCCGGTTCGCTGGCGGAACCGCTGGCCTCGGGCTGCCGCCGGCTGTTGCTGTCGGGCTTCGGCGTCGGCTGGTCCTGGGGTAGCGTGGCGCTCGCCGTCGGACCGCTGGCGGTGTGCGAAACGGTTGTCCTGTCCGGCAGGAAATACCCGGCAGAATCTGCCGCCCCGGCAACCCCTGCCCCCTGACCGGCAGAATTTGCCGACAGGTGGGCAAAATTTGCCGGGCACATTCATGCCCACCGGTATGGATTACCAAGGAAACCCGGCAAATTTGAACTGGCCCGCTTCTTGCCTGCCCCTTTGGCGGGGGAATTAGTCCCCTTCCGGGTCAAGCGTTCCGAAATCGGTGCGCGTCCGGACATTGATCCTCCAAAGGAGTGGCTATCATGGCTGGCAACGTTACCCTCTCTTCGTCCATGCGGACCAACCTGCTGCAGCTGCAAAGCACGCAGGAACAGATCAACAAGAAACAGAACATCCTGTCGACGGGCAACAAGGTCAACACCGCCCTCGACGGCCCGACCGCCTTCTTCTCGGCCAAGGGTCTGAACCAGCGCGCCGGCGACCTGACGTCGCTGAAGGACGCGATGGGTCAGTCGATCAGCACCATCCAGGCCGCCGACA
>NZ_LGQU01000135.1:0-15156 GCF_003115935.1 Azospirillum sp. TSH20 | reverse complement strand
ACCGCTACGGAAACCGCCACACCGACGCGGAGGTGCCGCTGCCGCGCGTCACCCTGCCGCCCGACGCGATGGACCCGCATTCACGGCGGTTGCGCCATGTCTGCGCGATGGACGAGATGCCGCTCAGCGAACGGCAGATCCGCAACGCCCGCCGCGCATACTATGGTGCCGTCGCCTATGTGGACGACCAGATCGGTCGGCTGATGGGCGCACTGGAGGAAACCGGACTGGCCGAGGATACCGTCATCGTCCTGCTGTCCGATCATGGCGACATGCTTGGCGAACGCGGGCTGTGGTACAAAATGAGCTTCTTCGAGTCCGCCTGCCGCATCCCGCTGATCATCCGGGCGCCAGGCTGGTTTCAGGCCGGGCGGATCGCCGCCTCGGTCTCGTCGATGGACCTGCTGCCGACCCTGGTCGAGTTCGCCCATGACGGGGCGGCGCCAGGCTGGCGGACGCCGATCGACGGGCGCAGCCTGCTGCCGCACCTTCAGCGCAGCGGCGGCCATGACGAGGTGATCGGCGAATATCTCGCCGAAGGTGCCCTGGCCCCCATCGTGATGATCCGGCGCGGTCGCGACAAATTCATCCATTCACCGGCCGATCCCGACCAGCTCTACGATCTGTCCGACGATCCGGACGAACTGGTGAACCGGGCAGAGCAGCCCGCTGCCGGCTCGGCGGCGGCCGATGCCCTGCGACGCTACCGCGCCGAGGTGGAACAGCGCTGGGATCTGGCGCGCCTGCATGAGGAGGTTGTCGCCAGCCAGCAGCGGCGCCTCCTGGTGGCCGATGCGCTGCGCCAGGGGCAGCACCGCTCCTGGGATTTCCAGCCCTTCACCGACGCAGGCACCAGCTATATGCGCAACCATCTGGATCTCGACGATCTGGAAGCCATGGCCCGCTTCCCGCGCCCTGGCACCCCGGCGCATTAAAACGGCGCGCTGGCGCGCCGGACGTCTCGACCATCACCCGACAGGAGGGAGAGCACATGCGTGCACCGGAGCTTGCAATGGGCGGTTTGACAGCGGGGCGTTCGGCACTGGCCGGTCTGGTGGTCGTGATCGGGATGACGGCCGGCGCGCTGGCGATTTCGGCGGCTGCATCGGCATCGGCATCGGCGGCGGAGCCCGCGAGCTGCCAGACGGTGAGGATGGCTGATCCTGGTTGGACGGACATCACCGCGACCAATGCGGTGGCGGGAGCGCTGCTGGGAGCCATGGGCTATCAGCAGAAGATCGAGACGGTCGCCGTGCCGATCATTTTCCAGGGGCTGAAGACCGGTCAGATCGATGTCTTCCTCGGCAACTGGATGCCGGCCCAATCCACCTTCCTCGACAAGCTGATTGCCGAGAAATCGGTCGAGATCGTGCGCCCGAACCTGGAGAACGCCAAATTCACCCTGGCGGTGCCGAAGGCGGTGGCCGATGCCGGCGTGCACAGTTTCGCCGACCTCGCCCGATTCGGCGACCGGTTCGAAAAGAAGATCTACGGGATCGAGCCGGGAGCGCCGGCGAACCAGAACATCCAGCGCATGCTCGACAAGAAGGATTTCGGGCTGGAGGGCTGGACCCTGGTCGAATCGAGCGAGCAGGCCATGCTGGCACAGGCGATGCGCCGGACGCGCAGCAAGGATTGGGTGGTCTTTCTCGGCTGGCAACCGCACCCGATGAACACCCGGATCGACATGACGTATCTCAGCGGCGGCGACGCCTATTTCGGTCCGAACTATGGCAGCACCACGGTCAACACCTTGTTCCGGCGTGGCTACGGCACCGAATGCACGAATGTCCACCGCCTGTTCAGCCAACTCGCCTTCACCGTCGAAATGGAGAACGAGATCATGGCCGCCATCACCGAAGACAAGAAAGCCCCCAAGGACGCAGCGGCCAGCTACCTGAAGGCGCATCCCGACCTGCTCGGCCCCTGGCTGGCCGGCGTGTCGACCCGCGACGGCAAGGACGCTGCCACGGCCGTGCACATGGCATTGGGCCTGAAGTGACGCAACCAAACGAGAAGGAGACGTACAACCATGCTGGCCGCGTTGCGCGCATGGGTCCGGGCCCGCTTCCCCTCCTGGTTCAGGCCGACCTACCGGCCTGAACGCCATTACATGCGGGGTCCCTCCGGTTTGCGATGAGGCCGGAGGGGGAAGGGCCGCCGGATCATACGGCAACCATCTCCATCAGCCGGGCACGATCGGCCGGGGAGGCCGCTTCACCATGGAGCGTGATGCGTCCCCGTTCCACCGCGTAGAAGCGGTCGGCAACATCCAGGGCGCGGTGAATGTTCTGCTCCACCAGCAGGATGGTCAATCCCGCCCGCTTCAGTTCCGTGATGATCGCGAAGATCTCGTCGACGATCATCGGCGCCAGACCTTCCGTCGGCTCGTCGATCAGCAACAGCCTGGCGGTACCCACCATCACGCGGGCCATCGCCAGCATCTGCTGCTCGCCGCCGGACAAGGTGGTGCCGAGTTGCCGGCGCCGTTCGGCCAGCCGGGGGAAGCGGGCGAAGGCCTGTCCGATCGCCTGTTCATTCTCGCGGCGCGCCCGGCCGGGACATTGGCGCAGCCCCAGCCGCAGGTTCTCCTCGACGCTGAGGCCCGGAAAGATGCGGCGATCCTCCGGCACCAGCCCGAGCCCAAGGCGGGCAATCGCGTCGGGCGTCTGCCCGGCCAGATCGACGCCGCCGAAGCGGATCGTGCCGGAACTGGCCGGCACCCAGCCGGCGACGGATTTCAGGATGGTGGTCTTGCCGACGCCGTTGCGGCCGAACAGCCCGACCACTTCTCCCGGCCCGGCCTGCAGGGACACCCCTTGCAGAACATGGCTCAGGCCGTAATGCGCGTGCAGGTTCTCAATGGAAAGCATGGGTGTCACCCGTGTCCGAAATAGGCGGCCTGTACGGCGGGATCGGCACGCACCACGGCGGGCGGCCCTTCGGCAATCTTCCGGCCCTGGGCCATCACGACGACATGGTCCGACAGGCTCATCACCAACCCGATGTCGTGTTCGATCAGCAGCACCGTCAGGTCGCCGGCCAGCGAGCGGATCAGCGCACCGGTGTCCGCCGTGTCACCGTGGCTCATGCCCTGGGTCGGCTCGTCCAGCAGCAGCACCCGCGGCTCGGCGGCCAGCGCCACCGCGATCTCCAGCCGCCGCTGTTCCCCGTGCGACAGGTTGCCGGCAAGCTCGCGCGCCTTGGCCGACAGGCCGAAGCGCTCCAGAAGCGCGTCGGCCTTGGCGAGCGCACGACGGCTGTGGCCGACCGGACGCAGCGCGTGCCAGGGCCTCTCCAGCACCTGCGCGGCGATCCGCAGGTTCTCCAGCACCGGCAGCTCGAAGAACAGGTTGGTGATCTGGAAGGACCGCGCCAGTCCGGCGGCGAGCAGGCGGTCGGGGGACCGCCCGGTGACATCGGCGCCGTCCAGGGTGACCCGACCGCCGGTCGGGCGGATGGCGCCGCTGATCAGGTTGAACAGCGTGCTCTTGCCCGCCCCGTTCGGACCGATGACCGAGGTGATCCGTCCGGCCGCAGCCTCGAAGCCGACGCCCGCCACCGCCTGGAGTCCGCCGAAGTTTACCGACAGGTCGCGCACGCCCAATGCACAGGCGCCGCCTGCGCTGGCCGCCGCCTTGAGGGAGGATGCCGTCATGGCGTCGTCCTCCCGGTTTCAGCACTTGAGTCGCCGCGGCGACTCAACCGGGCCAGCAGCGCGCCGACCAGCCCCTTGCGCAAGAAGATGACGGACAGCATGAAGATGACCCCCACGACGATCAGGTGATGTTCGGTCCAGGATCCGACGACCGAGCGCAGAGCGGTCAGCAGCAGGCTGCCCACCACCGGCCCGACCAGCGTGCCGACGCCGCCGACGATGACGGTGATCACCGCGTTGCCGGAGGTTTCGAAGAACATCAGTTCGGGCGAGACGAAGCCGCGCAGCATCGGGTACAGCGCCCCCGCCAGCGCGGCGACGCAGGCCGCCAGCACATAGACCGCCAGCTTGTAGCGCCAGGCGTTGAAGCCCAGGAACGGCACGCGCTTCTCGTTGGCGCGGATGGCGGCCAGCGTCCGGCCGAACGGCGCGTCCATCAGATAGGACAGCCCGGCATAGGCCGCGACGGTCAGCCCCAGCACCAGCAGGAAGAAGGACAGCGGGTCGGCGGTGTCGAGACTGAACGGCCCAAATCCGACTTGGACCTGCGGGATGCCGATCAGCCCGTCCGACGCGCCCAGCGCGCGGGTGTTGTAGACGGTCTTGGCGGCGACCTGGGCCAGCCCGAAGGTGATGAGGGCGAAATAGACGCCCTTCACCCGGTTGGCGATGACGCCGCCGATCAGGCCCGCCACGCCGCCGGCCAGCAGGGCCGCTCCCATCGCCAGCCAGAAGCTGGGCGCGACATCGCGCAGGACGAGCGCCGAGACATAGGCGCCCAGCCCGAAATACAGCGCCTGCCCCAGCGACAGCAGGCCGGTGTAGCCCAGCAGCAGGTCGACGCTCATCGCCAGCCCGGCGAAGATCAGCGCCTCGGTCGCCAGACGCAGGTAGAAGCCGTTGTCGGTCGCCCAGGCGACGGCGGCCAAGCCCAGCGCCGCCGCCAGGAAGGCCAGCGCCAGCCAATGGACCGGGGCCAGACGGGACAATCCGGACGCCGGCCGGGTGCTGCCGGGATCGGAGAGGGTGTGCAATGTGGCCTCAGGCATGTCCCAGCCTCCCGAACAGGCCCTGCGGCCGGACCATCAGCACCAGCACCATGATCCCGAACACCAGCGGATCCGACCAGACCGGCGAGATGTAGAGGCTGGACAGCGCCTGGACCTGGGTCAGCAGCAGGCCGGCGATCACCGCCCCCTGGATCGACCCCATGCCGCCGACGATCACCACGGTGAAGGCCATCAGGATGAAATCGCGCCCCATGGTTGGGAACACCGAATAGATCGGCGCCAGCAGCACGCCGGCCAATCCGGCCAGCGCCACGCCGAAGGCGAAGGTGCCGGCATAGACCCGGCGCACCGGCACGCCCAGCGACGAGGCCATGTCCTTGTCGAAGGCGGCCGCCCGCACCATGGCGCCAAGCCCCGTCCGGAAGACCACCAGCCAGACCGCGGCGATCAGCGCAAGGCCGAAGCCGATCAGGAACAGCCGGTAGTTCGGCAGGAACATGCCGAGGATCTCGGTGCCGCCCTCGATGGGATTTTCGGGTCGCAGGGTGTTTGGGCCATAGACCAGCTTCAGCAGGTCCTCCAGGATCATCCCCAGCCCGAAGGTCAGCAGCAGGGTCAGGATGTGGCGGTCGCGGCTGTGGAAAACCCGCGCGATCAGCCAGCGCTCGGCCAGCCAGCCGATGGGGAGCATCAGCAGCGGCACCAGAACCAGCAGCGCCCAGAACCCGACGCCCAGCCCGGCCAGGGTCAGCGCCAGGAAGGCGCCCATGGCGTAGAATTCGCCATGGGCCATGTTGATGACGTCCAGCAGCCCGAAGATGATGGTCAGGCCCAGCGCCATCAGAACGACGGCAACCCCGAGCGACAGACCGTTCAGCGCCTGCGGCGCCAGGACGAATTGCAGATAGTCGATGAGATCGGCCATGGCCATCGGCTCCTTGACTGCGTCCTCAGAAGCGGGTGCAGAGGTCCGGCCCGATGGCCTTCTCGCCCGGAACGGTGCCGACCACGTCGAAACGGTTGTTGGTGCCGTCCGACGAGATGCGCACGGCGTACATGTCCTGGACCGCCTGATGGTCGCCGGCCCGCATGGTCTTGGTGCCCTGCGGCGTGTTCCAGCTCAGCCCTTCCATCGCCTTGCGCAGCGCCTCGGTGTCGGTGCCGCCGGCCTTCTCGACCGCCGCCTTGAAGAAGCCGATCAGGCCGTAGCTGTCGGCGCCGTAGAGGTCGGGGGCGGTGTCGTAGGCCTTGCGGAAGGCGGCGACGAAGGCCTTGTTCTCGGGCGTCGCCAGTTCGGCGGAATAGCCGACGCCGGTGACGAAGCCGTCGGCCGCCTTGCCGATGGCGCCGATGTTCTGGGCAGTGACAGTGCCCGACGCGCCGACGATGGTCAGGTTACGCAGCAGTCCGTACTCGCCCATCTGCGTCAGCAGCCGCACGGTATCGTTGCCGGCGGTGGAGGTGTAGAGCACGCTGGGCCGCGCGGCGCGGAGCTGGCCGAAATACTGCGAGTAATCCTTGCTGCCGAGGGGCGCGAAGACCTCGCCGGTCGATTGCGCGCCGGTCTTCTCCGCCGCCTCCTTGAAGGCGGCGACGGTGGAGCGGCCCATCTCGTAATCGGGGCCGAGATAATAAACCTTGGCCTTCGGCTTGTCCTTCGCCAGCCATTCCGCCAGCGCCGCCGACTGCTGACCCGCCCGCGCGTTCACCCGGAAGACGTTGGGCGAGCATTTGTCGGTGGTGATGGCGTCGGAGAAGGAGACGGTGGTGGCGATCAGCCGCCCGTTGCGCTCGGCAAGCTGGCCGACCGCCAGGGTGGAGCCGGAATTGACGGTGCCGGTCAGGAAATCGACCTTGTTGACCTGGAACAGCTTCTCCGCCTTCTGGGTGGCGACGGCGGGATTGGCCTCCTCGTCCTCGAACAGCAGCTCGACCTGACGGCCGAGAATGCCGCCGGCGGCGTTGACCTCCTTCGTCGCCAGTTCCAGGCCCCAGCGGACCTGCTGGCCGATCGGCGCGTAGGTGCCCGACAGCGGGGTCACCACCCCGATGCGGATCGGCTCGGCGGCCAGCGCCACTCCCGGCGCCACCAATGGGGCCGCCAGAAGGGCCAGCAGCGGCGGCAGGGCGTAGACTGACCTGAAAAGAGCGTTCTTGGACATGGATGGTCTCCCTCACTGGCGCGATGCCGCGCCCTGTTGTTGGAAAGGCGGCGCCCGCTCGTTCGATGGCGGGCGCTCGACGTCGGCGCCGAAACCGGAACCGGGGATCAGTTGCCCTTGAAGACCGGCTTGCGCTTCTCGTGGAAGGAGGCGACGCCTTCCTTGAAGTCCTCCGAGCCGCGCAGGCGGCCGTAGGCCTGCCCCTCGATCTCGATAGCGCCATTCACCGACACGTTGTTGCCGCTGTTCAGCACGCCCTTGATGGTGCGCTGGGCCAGCGGCGAGAAGCCGCGCAGTTCATCGACCAGGGCGGCAACCGTCGCTTCCAATTCGGCGTCGGCGACGCAGTCGGTGACGAAGCCCCAGTCGGCGGCCTGACGGCCGGGGATGCGCTTGGCCCGCATCACCATGTCCTTGGTCCGGCAGATGCCGATCATGTGCAGCAGGCGGGCCGACCCGCCGGAACCGGGGATCATGCCGATGCGCATCTCCGGCAGGGCGAACTGCGCGGTCTCCGACACGATGCGGAAGTCACAGGCGAGCGACAGCTCGAAGCCGACGCCGAAGCAATAGCCACGGACCTGGGCGATCACCGGCTTGCGGCAGCGCTCCGGGGCGGCGATGTTGACCGCCAACTCTGACACATGCTCCGCCGACTTCTCCATGAAGCCGGCGATGTTGCCGCCGGACGAGAAGTTCTCGCCCTCGGCGCGCAGGACGATCACCCGCACCTTGGGATCGCGGTCCAGCGCTGCGAACACGGCGGCGAACTGGTCGCGCTGGAGCATGCTGACGATGTTGAAGGGCGGACGGTGCAACACGATGTCGGCGCGCTCCAGGGATTCGTCGATCTCCACGCGGAAACCGTCAAGATCGGCGAGCAGGCTGTCGGTGCTGTCGAAACGGTAGGGGGTCACGGTCGGGAACTCCATGGATGAAGGCAGTGTTCAGGAGAGTGTCGGGCTGTGTGCGGCCGGGTTGTGTTCAGTGGGCTTATGTTCAGCGGGCTTGTGTTCGAGCGCGAATTCGCCGGCCTGAAGCTTGCGGCGCAGGATCTTGCCGACCGGCGATTTCGGGATTTCGTCGAGGAAGACGTACTCGCGCGGGCGCTTGAAGTTGGCGAGGCCGGAGGTGCGGCAATGGTCGTCGAGATCCTTCGCCTCGACGCCGCGGGCGCGCTTGATGAAGGCGACGACCCGCTGGCCCCAGCGCTCGTCGGGCAAGCCGGCGACCGCGACCTCCAGCACGCCGTCATGAAGCGACAGCACGCTTTCGATCTCGACCGGCGAGACGTTCTCGCCGCCGGTGATGATCATGTCGTCGACCCGGCCGGTAACGAAGAGGTCGCCGTCGGCGTCGAGGAAACCGATGTCGCCGGTGAAGTACCAGCCGGCATGCAGCGCCTTGGCGTCGGCGTCCGGCCGCTTCCAATAACCTTCGAAGGACTCGTCGCCGGACAGGTCGGCTACGATCTGCCCCTCTTCTCCGGCCGCGGCGCACGCGTCGGGATCGAAGCTGCCGAGGCGGACGATGCGGATGCGCTGGTTCAGCGCCGCCTTGCCGGCCGATCCCGGCTTTGCCGGGGCGTTCTGGTCGATGGTGAAGGTGTAGATCTCGGACGAGCCGTAATGGTTGACGAACAGCTCGGGCCGGAAGGCGGCGTCCAGCCGCTTCAGCAGGCCGTCGGTCATCGATGCCCCGGCAAAGCCCAGCTTGCGCACCGACGACACGTCGCTCCGCGCGAAGTCCGGGTCGGCCAGCAGGTCGTGGTACAGCGTCGGCACCAGATAGAGACAGGTCAGCCGCTCCGCCGCGATCAGTTCAAGCGCGCGGCCGGTGTCGAAGCGCGGCAGGCAGACGAAGCAGCCGTCGACCAACGCCATCGCCAGCAGCGAACGCACTCCCATCGTGTGGTAGAGCGGCATGACCCCCAGCGTCCGCTCGCCCCGCCGGTAGCAATTCTGGGCGACGTGGGCGATTGCGGAGGCGCGCTCCGTCCGGTGACGGCGCGGCACGCCCTTGGGCTTGCCGGTGGTGCCGGAGGTGTAGAGGAACAGCGAGATGTGCTCTGCCGTGGCGCGCGGCTGCGCTTGGGCCATCTCGCATTCCAGCAGATCGGCGAAGCGGCGGTCGCTTCCATCGCCCGGATCGCCGACCGCCCAATCGCCAATCACAATTCGGGGCAGCGCCCGCGCCGCGGCGGAGTCCCGGACGGCGTCGGCCGAAACATCCTGATAGAAGAGGGCGCGCACCTCGGCGTCGGGCAGGCAATAGTCCAACTCGTCGGCCTTCACCCGCCAGTTCAGCGGCACGACAGCGATGCCGGCCAACTGGCAGGCCCAATGGATGGTCGCCATCTCCCAAGTGTTCTGCAGCGCGGTGGCGATGCGGTCGCCGGGGCACAAGGCCAGCCGGTCGAAAGCGCCGACCAGCCGGCGGATGCGTTCCAGCCATTGCGCGTAGGTCAGCCGCAGGTCGCCGTCGACGATGGCGACCGCGTCGGGGCTGCGTTCCGCGCTGGCCAGGATGCTGCGGCCGAGGTCAAACATGGGCGACCTCCTCCATCGTCCGGCCCGTGACCTCCATCACGGCGCGGACGATGCCGGCATAGCCGGTGCAGCGGCAAAGATGGCCGCTCAGCATGTCGCGTAGCTCCTCTTCGGTGGGTTTGGGAATGCGGCCCAGGTAATCGGTCAGCGACATCAGGATGCCGGCCGTGCAGAAGCCGCATTGCAGGGCGTGATGCTGGCGGAAGGCCTCCTGAAGCGCGGTCATGCGCCCCTCGTTGGCCTGCGCCAGCCCTTCGACGGTGTCGATGCGCCGGCCGTCGGCCTGGACCGCCAGGGTCAGGCAGGCGCGGGCAGCCACGCCGTCGATGCGGACGGTGCAGGCGCCGCAGACGCCGTGTTCGCAGCCGACGCGGGTGCCGTGGGCGCCCAGCTCGTGGCGCAGGAAATCGCTGAGCAGCAGGCGCGGATGGGCGTGGCCGGTGCGCGGCGTGCCGTTCAGGACGATGGAGACGGCATGGCGCGTCTCCGCCGCCAGCGGCGATGTTGATTTCAGCGGCGGCATGACAGGGCCTCCTCAAGGACGGTGCGGCCGATCCGGCGGACGAGGTCGCGGCGGTAGCGCGCGGTGGCGTGCTGGTCGTCGTCGCCGCCGAGATCCCAGGCGAAGGCGTTCAGCGCCTCGTCGAGGTCCGGCGGCAGCCTGCCAGCGGCGAGCGGCCAGGAGCGCAGCGTCGGCCGGTCCGCCACCCCGCCGACGGCGAGGCTGGCGCGCTCCCCATCCACTGTGGCGGCGCAGGCAGCGATGGCGAAATCGCCATGCCGCATCGACTGCTCCCGGAAGGCATGGCCGCTGCCCGGACGGGCCAGCGGGAAGCGGACGCATTCGACGATCTCGTCCGACGCTTTCACGGTGGTCAGCGGCCCCAGGAAGAAATCGGCGGCGGCGACGGTGCGACGGCGGCGCAGGTTGCGCAGCACCACCTCGCCGCCGGTGGCGACCAGACAGAGCGGCGTCTCGGCGCTGGGGTCGGCATGAGCGACCGATCCGCAGAGCGTGCCGCGGTTGCGGGTCTGGAAATGGCCAACCCACGGCAGGGCGGCGGCCAGCAGAGGCACTTCCTGGGCCAGGGTCGGACGGGCCAGAACCTCGGCCTGGGTGACGGCAGCGCCGACGGTCAGCCAGCCATCGTCGGCGCGCAGCGTGCGCAGCTCCTCCAGCCGGCCGAGGTCGATCAGCAGGCGCGGCTGCACCAGCCGCATGTTCAGCATCGGCATCAGCGACTGGCCGCCGGCGATCACGCGGGCGTCGTCACCCCCGGCCGCCAGCGCCGCCAGCGCGTCGGCGACGGTCGCCGGCCGCAGATAGTCGAAGGATGCGGGTTTCATCGCTTGAGTCCCAGAAGGCGCAGCAGGCGCGCCAGAAGTGACGGGTGTTCGGCCGGTGCGGCGGTGCCACCGGCGCGCGCCACCAGCTTCTCGAAGAACTGGCCGATCAGCAGGCGCGACGCGCTGTCGAGCATCCGGCCGCCGACCGCAGCGACCTTGCCGCCGACCGACGCGCCATACCGGTAGGTGACGCGCGTGCCGGTGGGCGTGCGCTCCAGCGTGACATGCCCGGTGCCGCTGCCCGATCCGAGCGCACTGGTGCCGCTGCCGGTCAGGGTCAGCGCGTTGGGCGGGTCGAGGTCGGACAGCGCCACCTCCGCGGTGTAGCGGCCACGCACCGGGCCGATGCCGACAACAACCTCCGCCCGGTAGGCGTTGGGACCGACGAGGTCCAGCGCCTCGCAGCCGGGCAGCAGCGCCGCAAGCTCCTTCGGGTCGAGCAGGATGGCCCAGACTTGTTCGGGGTTCGCCGGCACCTCGCGGCTGCCCTCCCCGGTCAGGCCGCGCCCGCCTTTGGCGGCGGCCGACGGCGGAATTTCCCTGGCGCCGGCCGCCGGCGCCGGTCGCGGCGGTTCGGGCGGATGGATCAGCGCCGCCAGTTTAGCGGGGGTGATCGGCAAGGACGGCGGCCCGTCCACGGAAACGGCAGACAGCGCATCGGCCACCGCGTTGGCGAGGCAGACCGGCGTGCTCATACAGTTCCCCTCCCCCACCCCCTTGGCGCCGAGCGGCGTTACCGGCGACGGGCTTTCACGGTGAAGGATGACGGGAACCGGCACCTCGCAGGCGGTCGGCACCAGATAGTCGGCGAAGGTGCCGGACAGGAAGCGGCCGTCATCGCCATAGGCGTATTCCTCGTACAGCGCGGTGCCGACGGCATGGGCGAAGCCGCCAAGAATCTGACCCTCCACCAGCAGCGGGTTCAGCAGCCGGCCGGCATCGTGCATGGTGACGTAGCGGTCGATCCGCACCGCACTCGTCGTCCGGTCGATTTCCACGCCGCAAAAATCGAAAATGAAGCCGTAGCAGGCCGAACTGTTGATGTGGTCGGCGTCGGTCGGCGCCTTCAGCGGCTCCGGCGTCCAGAAGGCGGTCTCGCGCAGCGCCGCCTCCTGCCCGTCGGGCAGCGTGCCGGGCGCCCAGTGGCCGGCGGCGGCAACGCGGGAGAAGGACAGGCTGTTGTCCGGGTTGGCCTCGGAGAAGACCTTGCCGCTGGCGAAGCGCACATCGTCGGCCCGGCAGTTCAACTGTCCGGCGACCAGCACCGCCATGCGCCCGCGCAGCCGGGTCGCCGCCACCTGGGCCGCCCCCGCCACCGCCCCGGCGAAGCGGCTGGAATAATTGCCCGACGCGATCGACCAGGCATCCTTGCCGGTGTCAAGGTCGGTGTTGACGCGGATGTCCTCGAAGCGCAGGCCGAAGACGTCGGCCACCACCTGGGCCAGCACGGTGCGGTGCCCCTGCCCCTGCGGAGCCGAGGCCACCGTCACCGACACGCCACCGGTGGGATCGACGGCGACGCTGGCGGTCGCCTGCGCGCCGTTCTTCGGTCCGGCCTTGCGCCGTTCATCGGCGGTCAGGACGGTGGTGATGTAGCCCATGTTGGAGATCGACGGCTCCACCACCGCGGCGTAGCCGATGCCGTAGAGCCGCCCCTCCGCCCGCAGCGCGTCGCGCCGCGCCTTCAGCGCATCGAGCGCACCCTCGCGCACCGCCTGGTCCAGCGTCGCGCGGTAGTCGCCGCTGTCGAGCGTCCCGCCCGACGCGGTGCGGTAGGGCATGGCGTCGACCGCCACCAGATTGCGGCGGATGACGTCGAGCGGGTCGAGCCCCAACTCCGCCGCCACCCGGTTCATCAGCCGCTCCAGCCCGTAATAGAGCTGCCCGCCGCCGAAGCCGCGATTGAGACCGGTCGGCGTCTTGTTGGTGACGACGATGCGGTTGGTCACCGCCAGGTTGGGAATGTCGTAGGCGCCGGTCAGGTTGCCGTGGTTGCGGTAGAGCGAGGCCGGTTCCGGCGCCCGCAGATAGGCGCCGCAATCCTCGGTCTGCTCCATCCGCAGAGCCAGCACCCGGCCGTCCGGCTCCACCGCCGCGTCGATACGCATGCGGCGCGCGGTGGCCGAGGTGGCGGCCATCAGATGCTCCAGCCGGTCCTCCACCCACTTCACCGGCCGGCCGGCAACGCGGGCGCACAGCCCCATCAGCACGACATAGGGGAACACCGCCTGCTTGTTGCCGAAGCTGCCGCCGGAATGGGGCGGCGTCTTCAGCCGCAACCGCGATCCCGGGACGTTCAGCGCCTTCGCCATCACCGGATGGACGGCGAAGGGGCCGGAGAAGTTCGACAGCACCTCGTAGGAATCCTCGGCCGCGTCGTAATCAGCGAGGACGACGAAGCATTCCATCGGGGTGCAGGAGTTGCGGGGATACTCGACCTCGACCGACACGGTGCGGGCGGTGCTGGCGAAGGCGGCCTCGGGATCGCCGTAGCGGAAGCTGCGGCTGTTGACGAGGTTGGAGCCCACCGCCGGATGGAGCGGCTCCGACCCTTCCTCCAACGCCTGGGCAATCGAGGTCACCGGCGGCAGCGGGCGGTAGCGCACCTCGATGCGGTCGAGCGCGTCTTCGGCCAGATAGCGGCTGTCGGCCAGAACCACCGCCACCGGTTCGCCGACATGGCGCACGCGGTCAATGGCGAGACACCAATGCTCCATCGGCGCGCGGATGCCGACCAGGAACGCGCTTGCATGGCGTTTGGCGTCGGCCCCGGTCACCACAGCGGCGACGCCGGGAACCGCCAGCGCGGCAGTGGTGTCGATGCCCAGAAGGTCGGCATGGGCGTGCGGCGAGCGCAGGATCGCGGCGTGGAGGGTGCCGGGCTTCACCGGCAGATCGTCGGCATAGCGGGCAACGCCGGTCAGCAGCGCCGCATCCTCGACCCGCGGCATCGCGCGGCCGACGAATGGCGCCGGACTTGGCTTGATTTCAATGGCCTGCGTGGCGGTCGCAGGGGCCGTTTGGGTGGCCGTCATCGTCATCCTCCGGTTACCGGAGAAGACTAGACCGTTCGCCCCGCAAAGCTTTTACCGTGGAGTGTCGCGATTTACCCTAGCGTCTCATTTTCATGCATGCCCGGCCTCAGGCGGCCCCCCGCCTGCCCGGTCCACCAGATTGACGACGCGGCGGTATTCGGTGGGCGTCACGCCCTGGTGGTTGCGGAAGAAGCGGCTGAAATGGCTGGGCGCCGAAAAGCCGAGCCGGCCGGACACCTCGGTGGCGCTCTCCAGCCCGGCGGCCATGGCGTCGATGGCCGCTTCCATCCGCAGCACGTTGAAATAAAGCGCCGGGGTGATCGCCATCGTCTGCTGGAACAGCCGGAACATGTGGGCACGCGACAGACCGGCTGCGGCAGCGACGCGGCCGGCGTCGAATTCCTCGCCCAGGGTTCCCCGCATGAAACGAATGGCCTGACGGATGCGGAAGTCGCCGGCCGCCGGGGCGGCATAGCGCGTGCCGCCCAGCGTCCGCCATTCGGAGAAACGGTCGATGATGGCGATCATCAGGTCGAACAGCGCCTCCTCCATCCGCTCGCCCGACGGATCGTCATACAGCAGTTCCGCTGCCATACGGTCGGCCAGCCGGCGGATGTACGGCGTCAGCTCGCCGCAGGACTGCGCGAAGAAGCCGGGATTGCCGCTGGCGTTGAGTTCCCTCTGCATGGCGCCAAGCCAGCGCGGTTCGATGTACAGCGCCAGGATGACCGTGCGCGGAGCGCCCGGCTGGTGGGCATAGGAATGGGCCTCCCAGCTGTTGACCAGAACCGCAGTGTCGTCGCGCAGCGGATAGAGCTGTTCCCCCACCGCGAAACGGGTGTCGGCACCGGACGCCTTGATCAGCACATGGCAATGGGGATGCGCGTGATGGATCAGCGCATTGTCCATGTCCAACAAGGCGACGCGGCCAAAGCTTCCCTGATGGATGCGCATCGCTTTCGACATGGCGTCCGATCCCTTTCTACCCGCCCGCAGCCAGCGGCCGCAGGGGTAATCTTCGATAGTTTGCTTTACAAGCTAATCATCAGCGGCCGCCTTTACCAGATCCATCGGACGGGATCCCTTGGACGCATGGCTGCCGGTAACGGGAGAAGGAGCGGCAGAAAGAAGTGCCGGCCTGCTGCCCGAAGATGGCGGATCGACCTTAGTGGTGCATCCACCAAGTTGTTTAGACATTCGGGAGCGCGGCGACACCCAGTCGGCTCGGCGCGCGATGGCGCCTGCGTCGGCCCCAGACGAAGGGGTGCTTGTGCACGTTCCAGTAGGCGGTGGCCCGTTCCACCGCGGCCTCGATCTCGGCCCAGGCATCGAACCGGCGCCCTTTCAGCGCCAGTGAGCGCAGCACTTTCCACCAGGGCTCGATGAGGTTCAGGT
>NZ_LGQU01000068.1:0-15395 GCF_003115935.1 Azospirillum sp. TSH20 | reverse complement strand
GGAGCGGCGGGGCTGCGCGTCTCGCAGCGGAAGGTCGGCGGCGGCGGGGTTGGGGATGGGCGGGTGGAGGGGAACGTGACCATCGCCAGTCGAACGATTTAGGCGTGAAAGGAATATAATCTTTAACGCAATCCCTTAACGAAGCGGTCAAGCGACGTTGCGCGCCCACGATTGTTAACTTTTTTGTCGACGCGAAAGGTCGTTTTCGAATTGGAATTACCTCTGCCGCTGTAGCCCGGCGTGCCGGATGTTTGCCAATCCAGTGTCCGAATGGATAAATATAATCGGCAATCATCTGGTGAAATCTCGGGCATATTTTGGAAGAATGATGCGCATAAGCGAGTTTGGTGGGATTGGTATTGGTCTATGTCTTTTGAGATCATCTTGAGAAAGTGAGTGGAAGCAAAGTGGATACTGATGTGATGAAAAGAAGACTGTGTAGCGGATCGCAGAACCTGTGACCAAGATGGGATATAGTTTGCCGATCTGACTCCGCCCCCTTGAACGACCCTGTGATCGGCTGAGCCAAATTTGCCACAAGCTTCGAGAAAAGTTAACCGGACTTGGAAAGGTTTCGTTAACCATTCAAGCCCCAGCATGGCTTCAACACAACGGACATAGGATTGAAGTCATGAGCACGACCACCGCGCCGAGCAAGATCGTCGTCAACGCCTACGGCCAGTCCCAGGATGGCGTCGCGCCGCATTTCAAGCTGCTGGTGGATGGTCAGGAGGTCGGGTCGGCCAATGCAGCCGCCGCCTCGTCGAAGGCATACAGCTTCACCGCCGACCTTGCGGCGAACACCGCGCATACGGTCCAGGTCGTCTACGACAACGACACCGTGAACGCCGCCAATCGCGACCTCTATGTTCAGTCGATCGAGGTGAACGGCCACACGCTGAAGCCGACCGACGCCATCTATGAGCGCCATGACGATGCCGCCCCGGCGCCGACCCAGGCCGGCCAGGAAGCCATGTGGTGGGACGGCGCGCTGACCTTCAAGACCCCCGCCGGCCATTACGCCGCCCCGGTGGCTGCCGCTCCGGCCGCCCCCACCACGGCCCCGGCCGCCGGCACCGCGCAGAACGTCATCACCGTGAACGCCGCCGGCGATGCGGCGGGCGGCGAAGGCGCGCACTTCACCGTGCTGGTCGACGGCAAGGCGATCGGCGAGGGCACGGCCACCAGCCCGGACGCCAAGGACTACACGTTCACCGCCGATCTGGCGCAGGGCACCGGCCATGCGGTCGAGGTGAAGTACGACAACGACGCCGTCATCGGCGGCAGCGACCGCAACCTGTATGTCCACAGCGTCGGCGTCGACGGCAAGACCGTGGCGGCCACCGATGCCGCCATTTCGGTCCACCGCACGGCGGACGGCGCCGAGCTGGGCGCCACCAGCGACCTCTATTGGGACGCCACGCTGACCGCCAAGCTGGACGCCAGCCATTTCGCGGCCACCGGCAGCAGCACGGGCGGCTCGACCGGCGGCTCCGCCGATGCGGGCAAGGGTGGCAGCAGCACGGGTGGGTCCACGGGTGGGTCGACTGGCGGCTCCACCGGCGGCTCCACGGGCGGCTCCACGGGCGGTTCGACGGGCGATGCCTCGCTGTCGCTGAAGGTCGGCAACGTCACGACGTCCGATCCGGGCATGGTGCAGAGCAGCGGCTCGATCAACGGCTTCCTGCACACCAACGGCAACCAGATCGTCGATGAAAGCGGCAACAACGTCCGCCTGACCGGCGTGAACTGGTTCGGCGGCGAGGGCTACAACTATGTGCCCGCCGGCCTGTGGGCCGACAGCTACCAGGGCCACATCGACAGCATGAAGGGCCTGGGCTTCAACGTCATCCGCCTGACCTGGGCCGACGACATGTTCGACAGCGAGGCCGTGACCAACGGCATCGACTACTCGAAGAACCCGGACCTGAAGGGGCTGTCCCGCCTGCAGGTCTATGACAAGGTCATCGATTACGCCGGCAAGGTCGGCATGAAGGTGATCCTCGACCACCACCGCAACGACGGCGGCGCCGGCACCAACGAGCATGGGCTGTGGTACACCGCCAACAACCCGGAATCGAAGGTGATCGAGAACTGGAAGATGCTGGCCAAGCATTATGCCGGCAACGACGCGGTGATCGGCGCCGACCTGCACAACGAGCCCAGCGTCACCGCCACCTGGGGCGACGGCAACCAGGCCACCGACTGGGCCGCGGCGGCCGAGCGCATCGGCAACTCGATCCAGACCGTCAACAAGGATTGGCTGCTGCTGGTCGAGGGCACGGAGTGGAGCAGCACGCTGGCCGGCGTGAAGAACCATCCCATCGAGTTCGACGTGCCGAACAAGCTGGTCTATTCGCCGCACGCTTATGGCCAGAGCGTCGGCAACTTCAGCTGGCTGAACGACCCGGCCTATCCGAACAACCTGCCGGCCCAGTATGACGGCATGTGGGGCTTCATCTATAAGAACAACATCGCCCCGGTCCTGATCGGCGAGTTCGGCGGCCAGATGAACAGCGCGGCCGAGCAGACCTGGGCCAACGCCTTCGTCAAGTACATGAACGGCGACTGGAACCTGGACGGCAAGAGCGACCTGCCGGCCGGCCAGCAGGGCATGAACTGGACCTACTGGGCCTGGACCCCGGAATCGGGCGACGTCGGCGGCCTGCTGGAGAAGGACTACAAGACCATCGACCCGACCAAGATGAACATCATCAAGGCGGGTCTGGCGTCCAGCTCCGGCCACTCCGGTTCGGTGCCGGGCAGCGACGAGGCGGTCTTCACCGTTCAGCTGGCCAAGGCGGTCACCACCGCCACCACCATCGACTACTCGACCGAGGACGGCACCGCCAAGGCCGGCAGCGACTACACCGCCGCCCACGGCAGCCTGACCTTCCAGCCGGGCGAGACCAGCAAGACGGTCTCCGTCCACATCAACGGCGACAACGCCACCGAGGGCACGGAGAACTTCCTGCTGCACCTGACCCACGGCACCGCCAACCTCGGCACCGCCACGGGCTACATCACCGACCACGCGGCGTAAGGGACAGGTTTTCTAACGCACTACCAAGCCGGTCCGCGTCGTCACTGACGCGGGCCGGCTTTTTCCGTTTTTGGGAAGAACTTTCGGGGAAACGGCGTTCGGCACGGAAGTTATGCGGTTGTTATGAGTGTTCGAGTATGTCGTTGCGCTCGATCTGTCTGATCCAGAACGGCCATCTTTGCGGTGAAAGGAGAGCAGGGAGCCATTTTTCACTGTGGTAGAACGCATCATGCGTATCTTCACTTGTGTCAGGTGCCATCTTTGGGGGTAATCTGACCGGCGGGGGAAAGCCCTGGGCTTTAAGCCTACTCAAGGAAGCGGATTGCACATCCACACATGTGAGGACCAGTAATGAGGCGGTTGAAGGTTGCGCTGGCGACGGTCGTGCTGGGGGCGTTGGGCCTGTCTGGGTGCGGCGGGACGAACAACGCATTGGCTACCAAGCAGCAACAGGTTGAGTATTACAGAATTTTCGACCTGAAGACCAATGCGGGCAGGCAGGTGATCGCCAAAGCCGCGACCGACGGCCTTGGGCAGAATACAGGAACGATCAATACAGCCATGCCTATCCCTGCCTCGGCGGAACCCCCGGAGAAGCCCGGCCGGTTCAAGGTGGTCAATCCGCTGGCGGGTTCCAGGCTCGGCATGCTTGCGGCTGCCGGCGGGGGGCTCGGGATGAAGATGGCCGATTGCGACGGGGCCGTCTGGACCGGAAACGCCATCCGCAAGGTGTCGAATTCTAACTCCCTGAACCTGTGGGCGTGCCTTTATCCGTATAAGGGTGGCTATCACCTCGACATGTATGCAACCTTCACCAAGGTCGAAGGCGGCCTTGCGGAGATCAGCCGTCAGATGGCCTACGCGGCGGTCGGCACGCCGGAGGAGTGGACCGAGAAGACGTTCACCGACGTCATCCGGCAGATCCATGATCAGACCTATGCCGACATCACCTATCTGGAGGGGTACCCCGATCCCGGCCCGCTTCCTTGGCACGATCAGGGAAGCCGTGCGGCGGCGGGCGTTCCAGTCAAGCAGGGACAGTGATCCCCGCCTGCCTCCCGTCTGTAGACAGGCTGACAGGAGGGAAAGGCCTAGCCCTCCGGGGCGTTTCCAAAGGGGGCCGCAACCATCGAAAACCCTCCGATAGGGGGCGGCCACCCAAGGCTCTCGACCGCCGGCCACTCCACCGCCGGATGCCCGGCCAGACGGTCGAGCAGGCGGTCCAGCAGGTCCCAGATCGCCGCGTCATGCACCAGATGGTGGGTCAGCAGGCCGATGGGCTCGGCGGGGTTGCCCCTGCCCTCTTGGCGGCCCTCGCGGCGATCGCGCAGTTCGCGGCAGAGGAGGTCCAGCAACCCATCCAACGGGACGGCAGAGCGGGTGCCGTGCCAATCGATCAGGTCGAGGTGGGTGTTGATCCAGGTTATGCCGTCTCCACCCTCTGCCCGGCTGGCGGGCGCCGGGCCGAAGGCGGAGACGGCGCGGTAGCCGGCGGCGGACAGGCGGGACGGCATGTCGGCGGCCATGCGGTTCCAGGGCGGGACGAACAGCGGCAGCAGGCGGTCGCCGAACAGGGCGCGCAGGACCGACAGGCCGCGTTCGGCCTCGGCATGGCGGATTTCGGCGGGGCGTTCCGGGCCGAACTCGCACTTCTTGGCGCCGGGGGCGGCGTGGTCGGTGTGGGACCAGCCATGGACCAGCGGGGTCGCGTGGGGCTGGCCGGCAAGCGCTTGCGCCAGCGAGGGCTCGGCGTCGGCGGGGATGACGGCGAGGCCGAGCGGGATGCCGGCCTGGGCGCAGCGATGCAGCAGCCGGTCGAGTTGCGGGCTGGCGGCGATTGCGTCGTCGTCGCGCAGCCAGAGGGAACAGCGGCGGCCGAGATCGGTCCAGCGCGCCAGTTCGTCTTCCACCGCGGTCCAGTTGGTCATGACGTCTTCTCCGCCAGCAGGGTTTCGACGATCTCCACGCTGCGCGCCGCACCGGCCAGCGAGGCGGGGCTGAGCGGTGGGATGCGGGCGCCCAGCACGGAGGTCAACGCGCGGGCGAGGCTGTCGGGCGTGAGGTCGGCCTCGCGCAGGGTGGCGATGCCGGGCTGGCGGGCCAGGATGGCGGCGCGGATGGTCTGTTCGACCTCCTTGCCGTCCTCGAAGGGGCAGAAGACGCTGGGGACGCCGGCGGTCAGGCAGTCCAGCGCGGTGTTGTAGCCGCAGCGGCCGACGGCGGCGGATGCCCGGCCCAGCAGGGCGCGGAAGTCGGGGCGCACCGGCTCCACCAGCAGGCGGTCGGCCGGGGCCATGGCGCGCAGCCGGTCGGCCAGCGCCGCGTCGCCCTTCGCCACCAGCAGGCGCCAGCGCTGCGGCAGGGCCCAGGATGCCGCACAGCGGGCCGCGGCCTCGAAGACCGGGCGGCCGACCGGGCCGCCGCCGGCGGTGACCAGGATCTCAGCATTGCCGTCGGTGCCGTCGTCGGGGACGGGCGGCGGCGGGACGACGAAGCCGGTGTAGCGCAGCAGCGGGCGCATCGCCGGGGTCAGCGGCCAGCTGTCCTCCAGCGGGATCAGGGTGGGGTCGGAATGGACCAGAACGCCGTCGTAGAAGCGGAGAAGGCGGTCTTCGGTCTCGGCGACGCGCTTCGGTTTGGAGGGCGGGGCCAGGATGTCGCGGATCGATGCCAGGGTCAGCGGCGGGTGCGGCAGGGCGCGGGCACGCTCCAGCAGGGCGTCGAACTCGGCGGCGAGAGCGCGGCGGCCGAAGGGGAAGAGTTCGGTGATGAGAACGTCGGGGCGGAGGCTGTCGAGCAGGCCGGTCAGCATCGCCTGGCGGACGGCGAAGAGGGCGGCATCGGCGGGGCGGCCATCAGCGGCCAGCAGGGTGGCGAAGTCGGCACCGTCGCTCGCCAGCGGCGGCAGCTGGTGCAGGGTGGCGCCGCTGCTGCCGAGATGGGGGGCGGGACGGCCGCCGCTGACCACATCGACGCTCCAGCCGCGGGCGGCGAAGGCTTCGGCCAGGGCGAGGGCGCGGCTGAGATGGCCGGTGCCGAGTAGGTGGGTGACGGCGATCATGAGCTTCATGACAGGCGTTGCCCCTCCCGTGGGCCGGCAGGGTGGAGCGTGCCGTCGGCGGCGAGCGCCATGGCGTAGAGGCGGTCGCGCTTGACCGGAACCGGCGGCGGGCCGCGGAAGTCCCAGCCCCAGGCGAGCGCCAGGGCGACGCGGATGACGCCGATGTGGGTGACGACGAGGTGGGGGGAATGCGTTTCCGCGGGGACAATCGCCCTCTCCCGCCCCGGGAGAGGGAGGGGACCCGCGCCGCAGGCGTGGGGAGGGTGAGGGGTGGGGCTAGGATCAGGAAGCGCATGGTTCCTTGGATCACCCCTCACCCTTCCCATGCTTTGCATGGGCCCCTTCCCTCTCCCGGGGCGGGAGAGGGAGTCTAGCCATCCAATCAACCGATCCCGCACGTCGGCGGGGCTTTCGCCGCCCGGGGGGCGGAAGTCCCAGCCCCAGTGTTCGAGGTCGCGGTAGCCGCTGGCGGGGTCGGCGCGGAGGTCGTGGCCGTGCCGGCCCTCCCAGGCGCCCCAATCCATCTCGATCAGGCGGAGGTCGGTGTGGACGGGGCGGTCGTTGCCGAGGAGGCGGGCGGTCTCGATGGCGCGTGAGAGGGGGCTGGCGTGCAGGGTGGCGTCGCGCCACTCCGCCGGCAGGGTCAGGCGGGCGAGGCGGTCGCGGCCCTGCGGGTCGAGCGGGATGTCGGTGCGGCCCTGGATGCGGCCCTCGCGGTTCCAGGCGGTGATGCCGTGGCGCAGGAATGCGAGGCGGATCATGACATCAGTCCGGTCAGCAGGCCGCGCAGACGCTCCGCCGCCGCCGGCAGGGCGTGGTGGGCCTCGACATGGGCGCGGGCGCGGTGGCCGAGCGCGTGCAGAGACGGCGGATCGGCCAGCAGGGAGGACAGGGCGGCGGCGAAGTCCTGCGCGGTCGGGCCGGTCAGGCGGCCGCCGATGCCGTCGCGGATGACGGTGCCGGTGCCGGCATTGTCGATGGCGAGCACAGGCACACCGTGGGCCTGGGCCTCCAGATAGACCATGCCGAAGGCCTCGTTCAGGCCGGGCCAGACCAGCAGGTCGGCGGCGCGGTAATGGGCGGCGAGGTCGGCGGGCGGGCGGGCGCCGAGGAGACGCACGCGCTGGCCGAAGGGGGCGAAGAGGGCCGAGACCTCCGCCGCCGCCGAGCCGTCGCCGACGATGTCGAGCGTCCAGGGCTGGGCAGCGAGACGGGACAGGGAGTCGGCGAGCAGACGGTAGGAGGCCAGCTTGTCGCCAGGGCGCATCATGGCGACGGTCAAAAGCCGGGGCGGAGAAGCGGTTTCGCTGCGGTCGATAGCGGGCGGCAGGTTGAGGAAAGGCGGCAGCATCGCCACCTGCTGGTCCGGTGGGCCATAGGCCTCCACCGCATGACGGTCGCGGGCGCTGACGCAGAGGACGAGGGCGGCCTGCTCGATGGCGGACTCGGCGGCGGCGGCGAAGGCGGACCAGGGGCCGGTCAGGCGCTTGCGGGCGCGGGTCGCCTCCACCACAACATAGGGGATGCCGAGGGCGCGGGCGACGGCCGGGCCGATCAGGTCGGGGGCCTTGTAATAGACATGGTAGCTGAGCCACAGCGCCGGGCGCCGCGCCGGCTCGGCGGTGTAGAGCGACAGCAGGCGGTCGCACTCGGCGGCGGCGGCGGCGGACAGGCGGGCCTGCGCGGCGGGGTCGCCGGCGCCGTCATAGACGCGCAGGCCGCTCGCCACCTCCACCGGCCCGGTGGTCTCCAGAGCGCGCAGGACCAGCCGCGCCATCTGGCGGTCGCCGGAGGGGATGGGGTGGTCGACCGGTTTCAGCGGGGCATAGAAGGCGATGCGGGAGGCGGTCACGCCGCGGCCTCCTCCAGGCGGCGGACGAGGCGGTCGATGCCGGCGGTCATGCCGAACTCGGCGCGCAGGCGGTCATGGGCGGCCTCCCCCAACCGCAGGCGGAGCGCCGGGTCGGTGGCGAGCCGTTCCAGCGCGGCGGCGATGGCGGGCGGGGTGCCGTCGGTCAGCAGGCCGTGGGTGCCGTCGGCGATGAATTCGGGGATGGCGGAGACGGCGGTGGAGAGGATGGCGAGGCGCTGGCTCGCCGCCTCCATCAGCACGTTGGGCAGGCCGTCGCGGTCGCCGTCGCCGGCGACGACGCTGGTCAGAACGAACAGGTCGGCATGGCGCAGCGCCTCGATCACCGTCGCCTGATCCTGGGCGCCGCGCCAGTCGATGCGGTCGGTCAGGCCGAGCCGCTCGGCCTGGGCGCGCAGGGACTGCTTCAGATCGCCGGAGCCGATATGGACCAGCCGCCAGTGCAGCCCGTCCGGCAGCGTCGCCAGCGCGTCGAGCAGCCGGTCATAGCCCTTCTTCTCCACCAGCCGGCCGACCGACAGGATCTCCACCGCAAGGGTAGGGGTGGAGCCGTCGCGGGCCGGGGCGTCCGCCCGGTCCGGCGGGGCGGGGAAGCGGGAGAGGTCGAGGCCGTGATAGACGAGGTCGATGCGGCCGGGGTCGGCGGCGAGGCCGCGCAGATGGGCGGCGCCGACGGCGGTGCAGGTGGCGCCGAAGCGGGCGTCGGCCAGCTTCTCGCGCTTCTCCCACTCCGGCGTCGTCCAGATGTCCTTGGCATGGGCGGAAAAGCCCCAGCCGATGCCGCGGATCGCGGCGGCATAGCGCCCGACCGACGCCGGGGTGTGGAGGAAATGGGTGTAGAGGAAGGGCACGTCAGCCGGCAGCTCCGCCGCGAGAACCAGGGCTTGGCCGAAGCGGCGGCCCCGGTTGGCGGTGCGGTCGCGGCTGAGGTCGCGCAGCCAGCCCAGCGCCGTGCGGAGCAGACCGGCCGGGTGGCGGAGGATCAGGCGGCCGAGAGCGCGCAGGACGCGGCCCGGCTCGTCGTGCAGATATTCCGGCAGGTAATGGACGGGTGCGGTGATGCGGTCGTGCAGGGCATGGCGGCGGCTGTCGGTGGGGTGGCGCAGCGACCAGATCGCCAGTTCGATGCCGCGCTGCTGCAGGGCCAGAAGCTCCTGCGCGATGAAGGTCTCCGACAGGCGGGGGTAGCCCTTCACCACCACGGCGATTTTCAATGCTTTACGAGTCACCATGCACACCGGACGGCATCATGCCGTCCGTTCCCTGGGTGGTTAGGGTAACCGCAGATGGAGTCAAGATTCCCATGAAAGGGCGTTCGTCATCCCCGCGAAGGCGGGGATCCAGGAAACTTTCGTGCGAAGTAACTGAAACGGCTGGATTCCCGCCTTCGCGGGAATGACGTGGTTCCTTGTGTGGGATCATAACCGCCAAATGCGATCACCTTGCCTGGATGGTCATGCGCGCTTGCCCGCCATCGCGCGGGACATCCGCTCCGCCGCCCGGCGGATCGGGGTGACGGGGGTGGCACGGGCGATCACCGAGTCCGCCTCCAGCACCTCGCGGGTCAGGCCGACGATGCGGTCCAGCCCGCCGAGCAGGCCGGGCAGCGGGCTGGCCGAGGGCGGCGGCTGGCTCGACAGGGCGCGGATGGCGGCGGCCATCGCCAGCGGGTCGGTGCCGTCGCGGTCGCTGTCCAGCGTGCGCAGCAGGCCCAGGGACTCCGCCGCCTCGGCACGGATGCGCTGTTCCAGGCGCGGGCGGGTGCGCGGGGCCAGGACCGACGGCTTGTCGAAGGACAGGATCTCGCAGAAGGTGTTGTAGCCGCCCATCGCCACCACGCCGATGGCCCCGGCATAGAGGTCCTCCATGCGGGAATGGAAGTTGATCGTCTCCACCCTGCCCTTCAGCCGGCGGATGCGGGTGGCGAACTCCTGGCGGCGGGCATCCTCCAGGAAGGGGCCGTAGACGATCAGGGCGCGGGGGGTGAGGTCCGGATCGGCTTCATAGGCGGCGATGGTCCAGTCGACCAGGGCCGCGCCGTCGCCGCCGCCGCCGGGCGTCACCAGCACATAAGGCGCCGCCATGGGCAAGTCCGCGGCCTGGACGGCACCGCCGCCCTCGGTCGGCTCGCGCTTCAGATAGCCGGTGTAGCGCACCCGCGCCGCGATCTCCGCCGGCAGGTCGAGACCGTCGAGCGGGCGGTAGACCTCCGGCAGGCCGTAGATCCAGAGCTGGTCGTAATAGCGCTCGATGGCGGCGACCGCCTCCTTGCGCTCCCATTCCGGCTGCAGGGCTTCGGGCGCATCCAGCACGTCGCGCAGGCCCAGCACCACGCGGGTGTTGCCGGTCGCCCGCATCTCCTCCAGCGCCGGCAGGAATTCGCCGTGCAGGCCGGTCGGCTCCTTGTCGACGATGGCCAGCGTCGGGCGGAAGGCGCGGGCGGTGGCGCGGATGATCTCCGCCCGGATGGCGGCGGTCTCCTCGATCGGCAGGCCGAGGTTGCGGGCGGTGTAGCCGCCGTCCGGCAGCTTCACCACGCCGGGCAGGCGCACATGGTCGACCCGCTCCGGAAAATCGAAGCGGCCGGCGACCGGCGAGCCGGTGAGGATCAGTGCCGAGGCATCGGGAAAGGCCGACACCAGCGCTTGGGCAATCGTCCGCGACCGCCGCAGATGGCCCAGCCCGAAGGTGTCGTGGCTGTAGAGCAGGATGCGCGGCGGGGTGCGGTCGGGATGGATGGAGCGAAGGGGGGCCAGGGGCTGGTGCATGCTCGGACACTCCGCTTCAGCACTGCGTCGGAACCGAAAAGCCGTTGCAGAACAATTCACTGTGCTCGTCTGAGGACCGGCTCGGTCCCGGTGGTTGCGCGACTGGTCCAGGGACCGGCAGCAGCGCTCCAGCCTGGATAGAACCCCTCACATGGATCGGGCCGCGCATCAACCCGCCTTCCGGCCAGGAGGCGGCAACCCAGCTATGCGCTGTGATATATGAGTTATAGCCAAGCTCACGCTTCGGGGAGCCGGCCGTTTCGAGGGGTCAGTCGCCATGATAGGGATCCAGGGCGTCGCGCAGGCCGTCGCCGAAGAAGTTGAAGGACAAGACTACCAGGATCACCGGCAGCATCGGCAATGACACCCAAGGATAGGTTTCCACCGCCATAAGGTTCTGGGCGTCGTTCAGCATTACCCCCCAACTGGTCGCCGGGGGACGCAGGCCCAGCCCTAAGAAGGACAGTGCGGTTTCGCCCAGGATCATCGCCGGGATCGACAGGGTGGCGCTGGCGAGCAGGTGGCTGGCGAAGTTGGGCAGCAGATGGCGGCGGATGATGCGGGCCGGGCTGGCGCCCATCAGCTCCGCCGCCATGACGAAATCCTCCTCGCGGAGCGCCAGGAAACGGGAGCGCACGGCGCGGGCCAGCGACGGCCAGTCGAGCAGGCCGAGGATGACGGAGATGCAGAGGAACACCGTCACCGGGCTCCATTGCGCCGGCACCGCGGCGGACAGAGCCAGCCACAGCGGCAGCTCCGGCAGGGATTTCAGGATTTCCGACAGGCGCTGCACCCCGGCGTCGATCCAGCCGCCGAAATAGCCGGCCATGCCGCCCAGAGTGATGCCGATGGCGAAGGACACGGCGATGCCGAGCAGCCCGACGGTCAGCGACAGTTGCGCCCCGATGGCGAGGCGGGAGAGCATGTCGCGGCCCAGCCGGTCGGTGCCGAGCAGATGCAGCGAGGCGTCCGGCGGCGGGCAGACCAGCCGCGTCCGCAACTCCACCAGCCCGAGGAAGCGGTAGGGAACGCCGGGGCAGAGGAACTCCAGCGGCATCGGCCGGCTGGTGTCGGTCTCGTAGCGCCAGCGATAGTCCTTCAGGTCGGGATGGCCGACGGTCGGGTAGACGAAGGGGCCGATGAAGGTGCCCTCGTGGAACAGGTGGATGCCCTGCGGCGGGGCGTAGAGATGTTCCACGTCGCGCTCGTTGGCGCCGTAGGGCACCAGGAAGTCGACGAAGGGCAGGCTGAGATAGGAAAGGCCGAGGAACAGCGCCCCCAGCACCGCCAGCCGGTGGCGCAGGAAGCGGCGCAGCATCAGCCGCCCGGTGGAGGCACCCGGATCGAAACGGGTGGCCGGGGCGTCCGGCGACTCCGGATCGGGATAGGGCCGGCTGTCGACGTAATGCTCCCAGCCGCCGCCCGTGGCCCCGTCCTTCATGGTCCCATCCTTCATGGTCCCATCCTTCATGGCCCCGCCTTTCATGGCCTTGTCTTTCATGACTGGGCCTTCCTCGCCTTGCCCAGGCGGATGCGGGGATCGAGCAGGGCGAGCGCGATGTCGGAGACCAGCATGCCGACCAGCACCAGCAGCGAGATGAACATCAGGATGAAGCCGGACAGGAAGATGTCCTGCGCCCGCAGGGCCTCCAGCAGGGCCGGGCCGATGGTGGGCAGGCTGAGCACGACGGAGATCAGCACCGATCCCGACACCAGCGACGGCAGCAGCGAGCCGATGTCGGAGACGAAGGGGTTCAGCGCCATGCGCAGCGGATAGCGGGTCAGCCGGCGCAGCGGCGGCACGCCCTTGGCCTTGGCGGTGACGACATAGGGCTTGCCCAGCTCGTCCAGCAGGTTGGCGCGCAGGCGCCGCACCATGGCGGCGGTGCCGGACAGGCCGATGACGATGGTCGGCACGATCAGGTGTTCCAGCACCGAGCCGATCTTGGCCCAGCTGAGCGCCTGATCCTCATAGCGGGCGTCGACCAGCCCGCCGATGGGAAGCCCCAGCCATTTCTGGCCGTAATAGAGCAGGATCAGCGCCAGCAGGAAGTTGGGCGTCGCCAGCCCGATATAGCCGATGGCGGCGGCGAGGTAATCGACCCAGCTGTTGGCGCGGATCGCCGCCAGCGCCCCCAGCGGGAAGGACACCAGATAGACGAACAGCACGGCGGCGAGGTTGAGGATGACGGTGAACCACAGCGTCTCCCCCACCACCTCGACGACCGGCTTGTTGAACTCGAACGACCAGCCGAGATCGCCCTGCAGCAGGCCGTGGAAGCCGTTCGGCCCCGGCCAGACGCCGATCCAGACCAGATACTGCTCCGCCAGCGGGCGGTCGAGCGCATATTCGTGGCGCAGGAACTCCGCCTTCGCCAGACCGGCCTCCTGGCCGGTGGCGCGCAGTTCGGCGATCTGGTTGGACAGGTAGTCGCCGGGGGGGAGGTTGATGACGATGAAGATCAGCATCGACACCACGAGCAGTGTCGGCACCATCACCAGCAGCCGGTGCAGGATGAAGCGCAGCATGGGCGGTCACTCCCCCCCGCGGTGGCTGCCGGCCGGCTCCGGATCGGCCGGGCGGGCGTCGGCGAAATAGAACTCGTCGGGGCGGTAGACGCCGAGATAGGCGCCGGGATCCCACAGCCACAGCCCCTTGTCCGGGACGTTGCGCAGGCGGTTGGAGACGGCGATGGGCTGCGGCGTCTTCGACACCACGCCGATGGCGTAGAGCTGGTCGGCATGGATGTCGAGCAGCGCCGACCACAGGGCGCGCCGTTCCGTCTCGTCGGTGGTGTGGCGCCAGCGCCGTGCGAGTTCCATCAGCTCCTGCGGGATCGGCATGTCGATGGGTTCGCCGGCGCTGCCGGAGGTCTGGTAATACTGCCCCCATTTCGGCCAGCTGAAATTCTCCTGGGTCATCGGCGCCAGCTCCTCCGGACTGCTGTCGGGGGTCGGAACGCCGTTGTCCCAGCCGCCCCAAACCGCCATCATCGTCTGGCCGGCATAGACCCGGTTGCGCAGGACGTCGCGGTCCACCGTGCGCACCAGCAGCCGGATGCCGATGTCGCGCCAGGTCTCGGCGATGATCTGCAGCGCGTCGGCCACCTCCGGCTTCTCGCCGGCGGTCTCGACGATCACCTCCAGCGGCCGGCCGTCGGGAAGCTGGCGGTAGGCGGCGCCGCGCGGGCGCTTCAGCCCCATTTCGTCCAGCAGGGCCGCCGCTTGGCGCGGGTCGTAGCCGGTCCACACCCCGGTGCGCTCCGGCTTGTAGAGCGGGCTGCGCGGCAGCACGTCGACGCCGCTTTCCTCCGCCAGCCCGAAGAAGAGCGAGCGGTTGATGATGCGGCGGTCGATGCCCATCGACAGGGCGCGGCGGAACCGGACGTCGCGCAGCACGGCGCGCCAGACCGGATCGTTGTAGTTCAGGTTGGGATAGAGCGCGATCTCCGCCGCCTTGCCCTCCGGCCACAGCAGGGTGCGGTAGTCGCCGGCCTGCTCCCCCGCCACCAGAACCGGGACCTGGGAGAAGGTCAGCCCTTCGGCCTGCAGGTCGGCCTTGCCGGTGGCGACCTGGGCGTGGATCAGGCCGCCGGCCATCACCGTCACGTCCAGCCCGTCGGTGTAGGGCAGCTGCATGCCGCGCGCGTCGAAGCGGTGGTAATAGGGGTTGCGCTGGAACAGCAGATGGGTGCCGGTGCCCTTGGAGATCGCCATCCAGGGCTGCAGCGTCGGCTCGTCCGGGTTCTCCATCCGGAACATGTCGTCGCGGGCGTTGTGCAGGGCCGCCCAGTTGCGGACCTTGTATTTGGCGATCAGCGGGGCGAGGTCGGCCTCGCTGGTGTAGCGGGCATGGAAGCGCTTCAGGTAATGGGCCGGGCGGTAGATGAAGGGCGGCCGGGCGGCGGCCAGCGCCGGAAGGAAATAGGGGTTCGGCTCCTCCCAGCGGAAGCGGGCGGTGACCGCGTCGGGGAAGCTGACCTCCGGCGGCTTGCCGTCCACCAGCATGAAGCGCGGCGGGCCGGACGGCGACAGCATCGGGTTGTTGGCGATGTCCTCCCACCAATAGCGGATGTCGTCGCTGGTGAAGGGGGCGCCGTCGGACCAGCGGTGGCCGGCGCGCAGGGTCAGGGTGAAGTCGCGGCCGTCATGGACCGTCACGTCCTTCAGGATGTCGGGCACGATCTCCCGCTTGGCATTGTAGCCGACCAGCCGGGCATAGCCGTAGAGCACGGCGATGCGGCTGTTGCGCCGCTGGGTGATGAAGGTGCGGATCCAGCCGCCGGAGCGGCCGAGGTCGCGGCCCTTCGCCTCCAGATCGACGATCAGCGGCTCCTCCGGCATGCGCTGGCGCACGGGGGGGATCAGGCCGTAGACGACCTCGTCGCGGAGAAGGGCCGGCTCCTGCGGGGTGAAGGCGGCGGCGGGAGTGGCGAGGAGGAGGGCGAGGAGGAGTGCGATCCCTCGGACTCCCTCTCCCGCCCCGGGAGAGGGAAGGGGCCCATGCGGAGCATGGGAAGGGTGAGGGGTGATCCAAGGAACCATGCGGTTCAGGATTCTTGAGATACCCCTCACCCACCCCGCCGCGAAGCGGCGGGGCCCCCCCCTCTCCCGGGGCGGGAGAGGGCGCTTGTCGCGCAGGATGCCTGGGGA